>CAZIKS010000209.1:2883-6266 GCA_964539795.1 uncultured Pirellulales bacterium | reverse complement strand
TATTTCCTCTCACCAACATAATTCAACAGCCGTTATCAATTCTCAAGTCTTATTAACTTCCCTGTCATTGCAGATTCCTTTGCTGCCAGAGCAATCTCAAGAGCTCTTCTGGCTGTATTTATATCTTGACTTGGATTTGCTTTACCCTCTAAACACTGGGCAAAGTGCTTCATTTCCTCAATATATATCTCGTTCAGGTCAAAATTGGGTTGCTCAGGGAATGCCTGCCACTCCTTAGTCCTGGCGGAGTAAAGCCTAACCCTCTTCTCGCCAAAATCCCAGAGTATTGTTCCCTCTTCCCCAATTAGCTGGCAAGACCGACTGTAAGAGCGTTGCAGGTAGTCCAAGTGAATCTCGGCAATCGCCCCTGCTTTGAACCGGAGAAAAATCTCTGCCGCATCCTCGGTATCAGTTTCTAAAGAACTGAGCTTGTCTGAGAAGCAGAAAACTTGGCTTACTTCTCCTAAGAACCACGTGATATAGTCTATCTCGTGGATACCGTCCAGGATAACTCCGCCACCGAGGGATTTCCTGGCACTATAACCTTGGCGGTAGTCCTCCCATGGATGCCAGTCGGGCAGGTATTGCCCCGCTTGAATCCTGGCGCAGAGCACCTTACCGATGTTCTGGCTTTCTAATAGCTCCTTCATCAGTGCTATGCTAGGGTGAAACCGCATATTGCAGCCAACCAGGGTCACCAAGGCTTTTTGGGCTATGGTCTCAATCAGTTCATCTATGCCGTCTAAGGAATGCGACAGGGGCTTTTCAATGAATAGATGGCAGCCACTTTGTGCAGCAGCCAGGGCGGAGGAAATATGTAAACTTGTCGGGGTACAGATTAAAGCTACATCAGGCTTTTGTGCCAAAGCCTTGTCTAAGCTGCTGAAGGTCTTAATCCCATGCTCCCGTTCTACTTCTCGGCGGCGCTCCGGCGCCACATCGCAGGCAATCGCCTCCCCGCTATTTAAAGCCTTCAGATTACGAATGTGCCTTTTGCCGATAGAGCCGCAGCCTACCACTAATATGAGCATCTTTTGTTTACCCTATATCGGATTTCTTGAGGAAATCTTCCTTTACTATGCCCAAGTAAAGTGAATCACAATATTCTCCGTCAAGGAAAAACTGGCTTTTTGCTCTACCCTCAATCTCGAAACCAGCCTTTTGGAAGGCTCTTATTGAGGCTTGATGATTAGCAACAATGCCCGCAGTGACTTTATGTAGATTGAGACTCTTAAAGGCGTAATCCAGAACCAGCCTTATGGCTTCGGTTCCGTAGCCTCTGCCCCAGACCTCCTTATTCCCAATCATGATTCCCAGTGATGCGACCCCTGTTACCCAGTTTATGGGACCTGCCTTGATGTTCCCGATATGCTTATCTAATTCTTTGTCGATAATAGCAAGCATAAGATTGTTGGGGCTTAATGCTATGTTACTGTAGTATTCCTCCATTTTCTCCATGGTGTTGGGGAAAAACCCGGAATCGAGGAACTTTGTTACTTCTCTGTCATTGAGCCAGTCAAAATACTCTCCTTCTAAGTCTGTTCTTTCCAAACCTCTGAGGTAGATTTTCTCACCGACAATAAATGGGTGGTACATCTTTTCACTCCTAAAGTCGTTATTTCTGCAGTATGTATTCAAATTGTGAGAACTGCATGCTTTTTGGTCTCCCTAAGGAACTCGTCTTCCGTCATGCCCATTTCCTCTAACCATTTATCCAGGCTGTGTGGTCTTTTCCCGTCGTACTCTGCAATGATTTTTAATGCTTCCTCGCGGGACATCCTACCGTTTCTGACGTCGATGCTTGACAAGCTACAACTCCTGCCCAATCCTCTTTTCAAGTATTTCTGGTAGTCCCTTACACCGATGTACTCACAGTCTGTCTTATCATAACGCAGATAAGAGCCTTCGACATCCCTCTCCTTCCACTCAAGCTCCCTTTTTATTAACTCCAACTGCTTTCGCGGGTCCCAGGGTTCGTAATTACCCAAATAAATAGAAAAGATTTTCGCTCTTTCAATTTCTGTAACTGAGGGGAAGGTATATGTTTCCATGTCCCTTTGCGTTATCCCCTGCTTCCCGACAAGCTCGCCTGTGGGTAGTCCCCCCTGGCACATTGTTTTGAAACTCTCTTCATTCAGTTTTTGCATGTCTTCGTATGTGTACCGTCCGCTGGTAATATATTCTACAGAGGGCTCTCCCCAAACTATAAGGGGGATTTTCCACTGTATTGCCATCCTGAGAGATGATGCTACTATACCAGTATTGCAATGCCAGCAAAAATCTCCGAGCAACTTGGTTGCTTCAATACAAAGCTTTTTAACCAGACTATGACTCGGTGAGAAAATAAGGTGGGCACAGTCAAGCTTCTTTGGTATGTTAATCAAATTATCCCAGCCCTCGGGGGTGAAAAATCCGTTATCGTAAGTGTAAGCTAAAGGGCTCATACCATGCATCTTTTTTAAAACCCAAAGGGTATAGGCGCTATCCTTCCCTCCGCTAAATGGGACCAGGCAGTCAAACTTATCGCCTCGATGTTCAGCAATATTCTTATACTTCTCGCAAATTTCTCTTAATGTTTTGCCTCTTTGCTGCCAATTGACCCTGGTATTCTTTATCGCATTTTGCCTGCAAATACTACAAACACCTTGTTCATCAAATGTAAGACCCTCCCATGTTTCTGGCATTACGCATCTGGTGCATCTTCTCACAATTTCCCCTCCTTGGTTAATTTTGGTTTAAATTTTAGATGCCTCGAGAAGCCTTTCCCCTGGATTCCTGTGGCGTGGATACTAAGGTTTGTCTTGAGGCGATTTTAAAGAGCTGCACTGCATTTTTTAAACGGCGTAGCATAGGACTACCTTCTTAACGGCTTCAATTACATCTTCAATATCTTCATCGCTCATTTTAGGGAAAATGGGCAGAGTGATGGCTCTATCGTAGTAGTTTTCTGCATTGGGGTAGTCTCCCCTTCTATAGCCAAACCTGTTTTGATAGAAGGGGTGAAGGTGAAGAGGCATATAGTGAACATTCACTCCTATATTTTCAGCTCTTAAAGCTTCAAAAATTTCCTTCCTTCCTACCTTCAACAACTCAGTCCGTAGCTGAATGACATAGATATGATATGCTGCTTTGGCAAAATCCTCCTCAACAGGAATCACGACTTCCTTTATTTGGGCGAATGCCTCATTATACCTTGCCGCTATTTCTCGTCTTCTCCAGATAAGGTGGTCTAATTTCTTAAGCTGGCTGAGTCCTAAAGCACATTGGAAGTCTGTAATTCTAAAATTATAACCCGGGTTATATATTTCATAATACCATGGCCCCTTTTCATCCAGTCCATCTGATTGCTCAGCCGCTTTCCTGTCGTCCTGAGCGAGATTCTT
>CAZIKS010000209.1:0-2783 GCA_964539795.1 uncultured Pirellulales bacterium | reverse complement strand
ATTATAACCAAATTCCTTTCTTCTGCTATGACTTTTATCTCATCCCAATCAACAGGATGTCCGGCAAAATCCACCGGAAGTATCGCTGTGGTTTGTGGGGTTATTTTCTTACGGATTTCGCCTGGTTTGATGTTCAAGGTGTCTTCCCTTATGTCAGCGAACACTGGTTTGCCGCCACAATATACTATGGCATTAGCGGTCGCAGCAAAAGTAATGGGAGTGGTTACAGCCTCATGACCTTGCGAGATTCCCGCTACAGCACAGGCAGCATGCAGAGCAGCAGTACCGCTGGACACTGCTACTGCATATTTGGCATCACAGTATTCGGCAACTGCCATTTCAAACTCCTCCACCTTGGGGCCCTGGGTAATCCAATCGCTCTTGAGCACCTCGACAACGGCAGCAATATCCTCGTCATCAATCCACTGATGTCCATAAGGAAGAAGTTCAGTTCTTACGGGCACTCCACCCTCGATTGCTAATCGCTCCACTTAAAGCTCCTCCAGTATTCTCTCCAGTTCATCTTTGGTTAACCACCAGCTATTGTTGTCGCTGGTATATCTGAAATCGTGAGGGAGAGGTTTGCCACCCTCAAGGTTTTCTCTTCTCCAGAACAGAAACTCAGGCTCGATGACAAAGTAATCAGCAAACTCCTTGGCGTGTCGAGCTTCTTCCTCAGTCAGAAGAACTTCATTGACTTTCTCTCCAGGGCGTATGCCGATGACCTCTCGCTCAGCTCCCGGAGCAATCACTTCAGCCAAATCGGTGACTTTCATGCTCGGAGTCTTGGGAATGAAGACTTCGCCACCATGCATCATGCCAATGCGGTCAATAACAAAGCGAACTCCCTGCTCCAGGGTAATCCAGAATCTTGTCATTCGCTCATCTGTGAGGGTGATTTTGCCACCTTCCCTCTGCTCAAGGAAGAGGGGAACTACACTGCCTCGACTGCCAACAACATTGCCATAACGTGAGCAACTTAGCTTGGTCTTTCGCCCTCCGGCGTAAGAATTGGCTTGAATAAAAAGCCTTTCCATAACCAGTTTAGTTGCCCCGTAGAGATTAACCGGATGAACAGCCTTATCACTGCTAAGGGCTATTGCCTTTGCAGCACCATTATCAATAGCAGCATCAACAACCTTAAGCGTTCCATTGATATTTGTCCTCACTGCCTCTATGGGGTTATATTCACAAGTTGGCACTTGCTTCAAAGCTGCAGCATGGACTACAATGTCAACTCCATTCATAGCTCGATAGACTCTCTCCCTGTCCCTGATGTCGCCGATAAAAAAACGGACTCTGCGGTCGTCATTGAACTTCTGGCGCATTTCCTGCTGAAGCAGTTCCCCCCGGGAGAATACCCGTATTACCTTCGGGTCATACCGGCTTAAAGCTGTCTCGGTGAATTTTTGCCCAAAGGAACCGGTACCGCCTGTCAGTAGAATCACTTTATTCGATAACGTCATGCCTTAGTCCTCCTAGGTTTGCTCTGTTTGTTTATAAGAATCCGATATCACTTCTTGAGATGCCTTTCAGGGTACTATGGACAGGGATGATGGCGGCTATTTCAGGTTTCAACCCTTGCCTTCCTCGATTCCTCAATCATCCGGATAATCAAGTCAGCTACCCTTTTGGATGCCTGTCCGTCTTGAAGATAGGCATGCTGGTAAACAAATTTCTTTCGTGACTCAGCAAGCCGTGCCCGGACCTTCTCATTATACAACGTATCCTTGATTGCGGGTATAAGCTCACTCAAAGTTCTGACCTCTAGAGCGACTCCGCTGGAAACATATACAGGCTTGGCTTTTTTATTCGCGATGTTTATACATATGATTGGCTTATCGAGCAACTCTGCTTCAACACCAACCGTTGAAGATACGGTTATGAGCGCATCCGAGCAGGCTATGAGCCGGGCTGTATCTTCCCTGCTGCCATGAAGCATAACGTGCTTATATCTCTTTGCCACTTGGTAATATGTCCTGGTTCTCTCGGCTGGATGAGGTTTTATGCCCAAACGAATATGGGCGGAATCTTCAATAAATGTGCCGATAAGGTCAATAATATCAAGGTTCAGTTTAACATCTATTGGCTGCGTGGCAAACAGTATATCCAGAGTGTCTCCCTTTTCCTCTGGCAGGTTATCTTTGAGCTTCTTATACACATCATATTTTGGCCAGCCGGTGACCACTACCTGCTCATCTCGGGCTCCGGCTTCAATATAGAGTTCCTTCCAATAATCCCCGCCAATGGCGATTTTATCTGATTGAGTAGGATTTGGTGGCACGTTAGATTGAACTAAACCATGCCGTACTTCTAGCACAGGGATGCCTGATTGCTTAGCCAGCAAAACGTGGCTTGCTATCGAAGTGGCTCCGGCCCCGGAGCCGATTATCAAAATATCAGGCTTCACAATATCTACCACTTTGCGAAAAGAGAGCAGGCTGGAAATCATATTAATAGACTTCTTCTCGAATAGGTAATCAATATCACTCCTGACGGTATTCCAGAGCTTTATTCCTCTGTATGTAAATATCTTTTGAAACTCGGCATCCTTCTTTAATTCAGAGTGGTAATATGCCCTTATCTTTTTCGCTATCTGCTTGGATTCAGTTTTATTCGCATGAATTGTGTCGATTTTTTTCATGCCTGCAAATCTACCAGCCACATCTCTCTCCTTCCCGAGGATATAACAATGGCAGTTATTTCGCTTCACAAGCTCCTCGATTACCGGCAGGACAGTGGTAAACCAGTTTATATAGGGTGTATCCACCAGGATTCTATAT
>CAZIKS010000208.1:0-6287 GCA_964539795.1 uncultured Pirellulales bacterium | reverse complement strand
TCTTTATGGAATACAGGAAACAGGCTCATGTAGTATATTATACTCGGTATCATATTGTGGTGTCGACCAAATACCGTAGGAAGGTGTTGAAAGCCGGTATTGGCGACTATTTGCAAAGGAAAATAAAGCAGATAAGCAGTTTTCACCCTGAGATAGAAATATTGGAGGTAAATACTGATTTGGATCATATACACATATTAGTATCGATTCCCCCTAAATTTTCGGTCAGTGAAATTGTTAATATGATAAAAGCCAATACCGGCGGTGCTATGCGTAAGAAGTTTCCATTTTTAGATAAAGTCTATTGGGGTGTAAATGGTATTTGGTCGACAGGTTACTTTGTATCAACGGTTGGAATAAACGAAGCTACTATACGGAAGTATGTTCAGATGCAAGGAAAGGAAGACAGCGGGCAAGCGAAGCTTGAGTTCTAAAATGCCACGTCCGTAAGGGCGTGGTAGTTTACTGTGAGGGAGCAAGTACCTGTTTTGCAGCAGATTGTTTCACTCTAATCCGTATTTTTTCTGCATTGTACGTATAAAAGATGTTCCTTTTTTGAGAAGAGTTTCACCATCCGGCGCAAGCTGCCGCCACACCCAGGTGTTCATATTTTCCGTACAATCAACAAAGCTTTCCAGAGCAGCAAAGCCCTTATAATTTATTTCTGAAAGCGCTTTGAAAATCTCGTCCCAGTCAACTAAGCCTGTACCAGGAATACCGCGGTCGTTTTCACACAAATGGTAATGAATAAGGTCTTGGCCGGCCAGTTTGGTAGCTTCATAGAAGCTCTTCTCTTCGATATTCATATGATATGTATCGAGATGAATCTTGACGTTGTCTTCGCCAATCATCTCTTTGAGCTTCAGTGCCTGCTCACAGGTATTTACCAGATACGTTTCGTACCTGTTCACCGGTTCAAGCCCAATCACCAGCCCCAGCTCAGCAGCAAACCGAGCAACCTTTCGGAGACAGTCAGCCGAATACTGCCAGCTCTGTTCTGTCGGGCGTGCGACGGCAGGCTTGACGTGCTGTGAATAAATGACTCCGGAGAAGCTCTTTGCTCCAATATCACTGGTCGCACGGACACAGGCCTTCAAATACTCAACTCCTTTGGCTCGAATCCGGGCATCATCACTGGTAATATCCGTATCGCCGAGCAATACCGTTGATGTTACCGCTTCAAGCCCGACGCTCGTCAGTTGCTGTTTTACTGCCGCGGGATCAAAAGTCTCAAGACACATCAGCGGAATTTCAATAAAATCCATTCCAAGATTCTTAACCTTATCAATCAGACCAAGTGTTTCATTGCTCCATTGTGAGCACCAGGCATATGCATGAATTCCAAGCTTCATAACCTTATTTTCCTTTCTTCTTTATTTTTTCATCAATTCCTTGATAAAAGAATTGGTACGATTAGTTACTTTAGCCCAAATTGTACCGGCGTCAACAGCTTTAAATTTTCAGATTGTGCTTGACAAAGCTGATAAAATTTGGTTTAATATAGGTGTTATGAGGCGAATTAACCGTAAAAAAGCCGTTAGTAGTTGGTGGTGGCCTGTGGATTAAGAATCCAGCAGGCGAGCGGTAATTTGCTATAAAAATTCAGTAGATTTTCGAAAAGGCAGCCTGTTGGAAAAACAGGCTGTTTTTTTTATTTGTGTTTTAGACTGTTTTGGTATAAAAAATGTTATTTAAAGGCTGATATTATGGACGACTACAAGCAGATAATACACGGTGCCAAAGCTGGACAAATCGTACCTATCGTCAAAGAAATCGATATGGACGAGCCCGTAGAATTTTTCGCAAAGCTCAGCGACTACGGCAGAAATAAAAACTGCTGTTTGTTTGAGTCCAGAGAATACCTGGCGGGCGCCAGCGCACTTAGCTTTGGCACGGCACGGCCGGCACTTTATCTTACCGGTACCGGAGTTCATTTTACCATCAAAGCTTTAAGCGGTACCGGCAAACGTATGATAGGATATTTGGCCGGCGAAAACAGATTCAGATTCTGTGAGCAGGTTGAATTCGGTTCTGAAACAATTACCGGCAAAATTAAGCAGGACCAAAAAACAGTTGATGAACAAGCACGGCTGACAAGTATTAACCAGATGGATGTTCTGCGTGCTGTTGCATTTGCCTTCACAATGGCCAGTAAGCCGTTTCGAGTAACTTGTGGATTATTCGGGGCCATTAGCTACGATTTTATTGACCAGTTCGAAAAACTTCCTAAAAGTAAAGAAGACCTCTTGGGCAATCCGGACTATGAATTTTACTTTGCGGACAACATTTTCTTAATGGACCATAAACATAATAAAGGCTACGTTATTGTAAATGTGATGATAACCAACGGGGACAGGGAGACTATAGTTAAAGAAGCTCAAAATTGCTTCGACTTCTACGCCAATATAGAAAGATTTGAGACACCCAAAGCTCAAAAACTTACCGTCCAGTTGCCGGCTGCTTCGACCGATACTAACCAGAATGAATACGAAAAGATGGTCGAACGCGCCAAGCAGCATATTTTTGACGGCGATATTTTTCAGGTGGTCCTGAGCAGGACAAATGTTGTGCCGTGCCCCGATGAACCGCTTGATGTTTATAAGCGATTGAGAGACTTGAATCCCTCGCCATATATGTTTTACCTCAATACACCCAATACGGTATTGTTAGGTTCCAGTCCGGAGTTGAACCTGCGGGTAAGCGGGGGCGAAATTCGTAATGTAGAGATTAGACCCATAGCCGGTACAAAACCCAGGGGCAAAGTCGGTGACAAAATCGATGCCGATACCGATTTTAGATATGAGGCTGAACTGAAACTGGACCGTAAAGAACTTGCTGAGCATATAATGCTGGTTGATTTGGCCAGGAATGATATAGCGCGTGTGGCCAAACCGGGAAGCAGGGTCGTTACGGAACTATTGATAGCTGAAAAATACGCTTCCGTACAGCATCTGGTCAGCAATGTCAAAGGGACACTTGCAACAGGTCTCGACGCATTGAGTGCGTATCTTGCAACAATGAATATGGGGACACTTACAGGTGCTCCTAAAATCGAGGCAATGAAAATAATACGCCTGTTCGAAAAAACCAAACGCGGCTATTACGGCGGAGCTGTTTGCTATCTGACCGTGGATGGGCAATTTGACAGTTGTATCACTATAAGAAGCCTGCAGGTAAACGACCACATGGCTTATATTCGCACCGGCGCCGGCATTGTGCATGACAGTGTCCCGAAAACTGAATTTGAAGAAACAGAACACAAGGCAAAATCTTGTTTACGGGCGGTCGACCCGGAACAAAAATAAAGGCAGATACTTATGGAAGAAAAAGGCAGGAAAGTTTTGTTTATCGATAACTTCGATTCCTTCACATACAATCTGGTCGATGATTTCTGCAAGCGAGATTGTCAGGCCAGGGTTTATCGAGCTGACACAGACCTTGAAGAATTAAAACAATTGGCCGATGAATTTGGTCCTGACCTGCTCGTGATTTCGCCCGGCCCTGGAACACCGGATTCGGCCGGCGTTTCACTTTCGGTGGTGGATTATTTCAAGGATAAACTGCCTGTTTTTGGTGTGTGTTTGGGCCATCAGGTGATTGCGCAGTATTTCGGAGGTAACATCGGACATGCACCGGTACCAATGCACGGCAAGCCCTCAAGAGTAACGCACAATCAAAAGGGAATATTTGCCGGCGTCGAAAATCCGCTGCAGGCAGGACGATATCATAGTCTTTGTGTGATAGAACTGCCGGGGTGCATGGAACAGACGGCTGAATTCGAGGGCATTATTATGGGTGCCGAGCACAAGCAGCTTCCGATATTCGGTGTGCAGTTTCATCCGGAAAGTATTTTAACGCCTGCAGGCGGCAAAATAATTGAAAACGTCCTGTCAGTTGCAATGGCAAAAAGCAAAAGGTAAGGAACAGAGAATGGCAATAATAACTGAATATATCGAGCTGTTGTTGCAAAAGGAAAATCTGAGTTTTGAACAGGCAGCAGAACTCTTGAATGTTGTGTTTGAAGGCCAGGTAGCCGAAGTCCAGATTGCGGCTTTTCTGACTGCAATGCGTGCAAAGAAAGCGGTGGCGGCGGAATTGGCCGGATTTGCCAAATCACTGCGTCAGCATGCTGTGGCTGTGAAGGTTGATGTCGACAATTTAGTTGATACGTGTGGCACAGGTGGTGCAAGTGTAAAAACATTCAATATATCGACTGCTGCTGCACTGGTGGCCGCCGGGGCCGGAGTTTATGTCGCCAAACATGGAAATCGCGGCATTACAAGTAAATGTGGCTCTGCAGATGTTCTGGCCCAGCTGGGAGTGAAAATAGACTGTGGTCCTGAAACCGTGTCGGAATGTATAAAGCAGGCACATATCGGATTTATGTTCGCACCGATGTTTCATCCGGCGATGAAATATGTTCAGCCGATACGTAAAGGTCTTGGCTTTAGAACGGTTTTTAACATCTTGGGTCCTTTGGCCAATCCGGCCGGTGCAGCAGCCCAGGTGCTGGGGGTGGCTGATGAAAATCTGATGGAGACAATCATCGAAGCACTTAAAATATTAGGCGTCCGGCATGCAATGGTTGTTCACAGTGACGGGCTGGACGAAATCAGCACTATGGGGCCAACGAAAATACTCGAACTTAAAAGCGGCCAGGTAACCGTCGCAGAACTTAATCCCGCTGATTGCGGATTTGATTTGGCGGACTTTGATACACTTAAAGGTGGTGATGCGCAAACCAATGCTAAGATAGTAAGGGATATATTAAGCGGCAAAGAAACTGGTTCACGAAAAGATATAATTATTATAAATACCGCCGCTGCAATAATTGCCGGCGGTTTGGCTGATGACTTTGAATCAGGGATTAAAATAGCGGATGGTTCGGTTACCGGCGGCAGGGCGATGGAATGTCTGGAAAAGCTAATCGAAGTTTCAAATAGCGGATAGTTTTGGATGAATAGCTTCTTTTGCCCATAGTAGAAGTTAAGAAAATACTAACGAAAAATTTAATATTATGTTGATAGTGAAGGTTAAAATCTGCGGCATAACTAACTATAAGGACGCTGCTGCTGCGGTGGATATGGGGGCGGACTTATTGGGATTTAATTTTTACCCGAAAAGCCCGCGTTATATTGCGCCGAAAAAGGCTGCGAAAATAATAAATAAGCTGCCGGCGTTTATAGATATTGCGGGGGTATTTGTGAACACCTCGCTTGAAGAAATACAGCAAATTATATACTCGTGCCAGTTGAACTGGATACAATTGCACGGTGACGAAACACCGGAATTCTGTCAATCGCTGGGTTCTATTAACGTCAAAACTATGAAAGCATTGAGAGTAAAAGAAAAGAAAGACATTGAAAAAACCGAGGATTTTTTTACCGATGCAATATTATTAGACGCTTTCCACCCTGAAAGGTACGGCGGAACCGGCCTGACCTTTGACTGGAATATTGTAGGTCATATCGGAAAACGTATTTTTTTGGCTGGCGGAATAAATCCCGATAATGCGGCGGTGGCAGCCGAGTTGGGAGTTTATGGAATTGACGTCTGCAGCGGTATCGAAGCTGAGCCCGGTAAAAAAGACAAGAGATTAATGAAAAAACTGTTTAAGAATATAAGACATTTGAGAGCTTAGTGAAAAGGAAAATCAGCTATGAAATATAAGGGCAGATTCGGAGATTATGGCGGCTTCTATGTGCCGGAAGTGCTGATACCGGTGCTGGAAGAATTGGAGCAGGCTTTTTATCGTTTTTATGAGGACGAGAGCTTTCTCTCTGACTTGGCTGCGCTTTCGAAAGATTATGCCGGCAGGCCCAGCCCCCTGTATTATGCAAAAAGATTCAGTGAGTATGTGGGCTTTAAGGTATACCTGAAGCGCGAGGACCTTCTGCACGGGGGGGCGCACAAGGTCAACAATACGCTCGGTCAGGGGCTTTTAGCCAAATATATGGGGAAAACCAAACTCATTGCAGAAACCGGTGCAGGCCAGCACGGCCTGGCTACGGCTATGATAGGTGCCTTATTTGGTATGGAAACAAAAATCTTTATGGGTGTGACCGATATCGAACGGCAAAGTGTCAACGTCCATAAGATGAAGCTCTGTGGTGCAGAAGTGGTCCCAATTGAAGGCGGCACAGGGACACTTAAAGATGCCATCAACGATGCGCTGCGATACTGGACCGCCCATGTTACCGATACGTTTTACCTCTTCGGTTCGGCATGCGGGCCGCATCCGTATCCTACGATAGTCAGACACTTCCAAACCTGTATCGGCAAAGAAA
>CAZIKS010000207.1:4817-6316 GCA_964539795.1 uncultured Pirellulales bacterium | reverse complement strand
TGTAACATCCCACAATCAAGACATCGGCTCCAGCATTAGAGATCGGATCATTAACTGTAGCATCAAACCAACAGTTAATAATTGAGCCTGCGTCAGCCGCTGCGGCATAGGTAATCCCAACCGCTGCACTCGAAGAACTAAGGTTAATATGACAATCTCGGACAATAGTATTCAACCCAGCCGAATTCACCGCTTTGGCTGCAGCAACATTACTCTGAAAATAGCATCGCTCAATAATATTCCCAGTTCCTGCCAAATCAATCGCGAGCTTAATCCCTCTTAAGATACAATCCGAGATGGTCAGATACTTCCCTTCCATATCAAAGCAAATCCCAGAGGCATCTGTAGTCGTATCCCCTGGAGGAGTAAAGGTCATGTCATGGAAGAACATCCCATCGGCTCCAGCATCGTCACAGAAGATACTCGTCTGAGAAGTAAATACCTTAATCCCAGCCATCTCCAATCCATCCGCAGTCGCTGCAGGTTGAATTGCGTCAATCGCTGTCAAAGCCGTGTACTGAAACCCTCGGTTCCAAGTATTAGCCATCCCTCCATTTCCAATACCGATAATATGAAGATCGGCCTGGGTAATAGCAACCGAGGCAGTAGCAGTCTCAGCCCCAACACAAAGGATATAATCATGATTCCCTGAGACTGGCTTTGTCACTGCGGTCAAAAGGGTCCGAAGCGCATTCTTCAAGTCTGCTCCAGAGGCATAGTCATCCCCTTTGTCTCCATCCACATACCACACATCTCCGATCATCATCCCCCTCAAAAGAGAGGTAACATCGGAGTTTAAGTTTCTCATCTTAATCGTCATTCCATTCTCCTCATAGTTTACCCCCCCTGATCCCGTTCAATTTTCGAACGAAACCAGGGGGATACTGGGCTAAAGATTAATCGCGTTCGTAGGAGACGTCACAAATGACACCTTGAGTATTTCTCCTCTTAACTCCGAGTTCGGCATAACGGAAGAGTACAGCCTCGTAGGCATCATACCCCGAGATCCGACTAAGAATGGCTCCATCCTTGGACATCCAGTCGTAATCACTCATCCGGTAGATTTGGAGGTCTCGAGTTGTAAGGAAGTAAATCTCCCCGTCTATGGCATCGTTGTCAACCAAGATGGGGATTCCATTGAACTCCAGTCCTTTCCAACCTCCGTCGAGTTCCATTGTATTGACAAAGCGCCGATCGGCCTGCCACAGTTCGATGATCTCTCTCCGAATTGCCCTGGTCGTGAAGACGACATTGGGACCGTAGTCCTTCCCTGCCTTCTTCTCGATTGTATCAAACATCTTGTTCATAAGCTTATCGGAGATTGCCCTCTGGCCTCCATAACGACCCGCGGAATGAGTATCCACGTTGGCCTTAAACCAGGGGTAGGTTGTAATACTCAAACCCTGGAGCCAGTCAATATTGGCCGTCAGAAGAGAATCATTAGTTCCGTCGTAGATGGCTTCTTTGTCAAGGCTTTGATCTGTAACCACTCCACGAAG
>CAZIKS010000207.1:0-4717 GCA_964539795.1 uncultured Pirellulales bacterium | reverse complement strand
TACCACCTCCCAAGGATACCATAGCCAATACCCCACAACTGACGATTCACTTCATCCATGAGGTCGTCTACCGCTCCGGTGATTTCCTTGTCGATCACTCGAGCGTAAGCACCTCTCTCATCCCGAGTCGCTGCAATACTCGGCCCGGTGAAAGAGACATGTCCATAGTTATACTTCATAGGAACAGTACAGGTTTTGAACTTTTGGTAAGTCGCAGTTGGCAAAGCTCCAGCATCCGCCCTAGCTCCAATACCCGTGTTCCTGCCATAGTGACACTCAATCGTAGCGTTCTTTCCAGAAATATCCTCTTCATTTACGTCGATCAAGTCAGAAAGAGGACGATCTCGATTGAGCTGATCCTGAATCCCCGGGAGGTAAAAGGTTTTCAAAACCTCATCCCAGGTTGTTAGATTAGCGTATGCCATCTCAATTATCCTTCTGCTTGCCCCTTGAAAAATGCCCTTGCGGCCTGTAGAGGAGTCACCGCGTCTTTGTCACCCTGTCTGTTATGGATGCTAATCTTCTTTCCCTTCGTTATAAAGGCCATACCTTCAGCAGGAGACATCTCTTTCATCTTATTCCGATTATCCCACTCCTCAGGATTAACTCCATACTTCTCGGCCCATTTAGCTTCCATTCCCTTGACTTTTTCCTTAACCTTACCTTCATAGAGGTCTGCATGCTCCCAGAGATTCTTTGTCTGGTCCCTCATAGCAATTGCAAACACCTTGGAAATATCGTCACTATCCAAGCTAGGATGTTTCGCCTTAAGCTTATCCTCAAGGTCAAGTCGACGACTCAAACTCACATCGTTCTCCAAAGACTTAATCTTCTCTTGAAATGGAGCAATAGCCTTTGCAATTATACCCTCCATCTTCTTTTCTGGATCAAGATCTTTGGTATCCAATGGAGCATTAATCGCACCCTTTGGAGTAGTTTTAGGCTCTTCCTTCTTAGTGACAATCTTCCCCTGTTCATCAATAACGCCAGCTTCAATCAGATTTCGAACAGTTGCAAAGGCTCCTTCGGCTTGACCTATATAAGTCTCCGGATCTGCTTCATACTTCCCTGCAGCCGTACTTATAAGCTCAGCCACCTTGGAAACCTCTCCCAACTCTCCGCTCTTCTTAAGCGCGTCATTAATATCTTCAGTGGAAAGGGTTTTAGTCTCCTCTCCAACTTGAATTTCCAGTTGCCCATCTTCATTAACTTTCAGTGTCATTTTCTACCTCCTTTTCTTCTTTCGTCCACAAGGTTTGAACTCCTCCCTTACGCCGATAATAGTTAACAATTTGGACTATAGCTTTACTAAACTCCGATCCATTAAAGATTTGACTTAAGTCTCTCTGCAAATCTTCGTCGAGAGTATCCATTGGAATCCCTAGATTCTTTATCCTAAGAATCAAGTCCCGATGAATCTCCCAAAGTCTTTCTGTCTCTTGAAGCGACTTAGCAAACTCCGACCAAGTCCCTTCCAATTCTTCAACCTTCATTTCCCTGCCTCCTCTGCAGCAGCCCGTGCCTTCAGGATCTGCTGAATAAAAACCCTATGTTTCATGTCATGCTCAATGAAAACCTGCTCCACAGCAAGAAATCTCTGAGGATCTTGGAACCGAGCCTTTTGAAAATCCCTACTCTTTCTAAACCGATTATGCTCCTTAACATGGATGAAGTGGTCATCATACTCGTTAATCTCCAAACTATCAATCTCACCCATGATCATAGTTTGATTCTCTACCCTTGCGTTATCTTCATCCGCTCGAGTATCCGAGTAAATATTCTTAACCGTTGCATCATCTGTCATGTTATGGACTTGTCGTCTCACCTCAGGATCAGCAGGATCTCCATACCATCCAGCCTGAAATCTTCTCTCGATAACCAATGCTCGAGTTGCTCTTGAATCTGGGAGGGAACTTTCCTTCTTTACCTTAACGTCGGTATTATCCCGAAGGTCGGCTCCCGTGAAAGCGGTGAGTTCGTACTCCCCTTCATCCCCAACAATCTTGAGCATCCGTTCTGAAGTATACCCCTTGGCAATCCTCCGGAGAACTCTACTCGAGGTTTTCTCCAAAGCCTCTTCTTTGGAGTAATGCGTTGGAATCCTTGGAATAGAAGCTTGTTCAAGAAGAAGTTCCACCATCTCTCCCGAACGGATGTCACTTCGATTGGTTCCTCTCGAGACCTCTTGCTGCGAGAACAAGTCCTGCAAACTCTTTTGGATAATCTCAAGTTGCAAGGTATAAGTCTGAGGCAAAGACTTCAGGGTCATTTGTTCTGGCTTCAACCCCATTTGCGGAGTATAATACAACAACTCCCCGTGAGTGTCATCTGGATCTGCCTCAAGGTTAGCCCCCCTCGGCACCAAGACCTTCCCCTTCCCGAGGAGTCGATTAAACTCATCAATCCCCGAAACATTCCTATTCCAGGATTTTTGTTGAGGAACTCCCAATTCCATCGTAGCCATTCCCCAGAAAACTCCAGGAATCTCAATGTCCTTGAAATGTTCCATACTAAACTCAGTGTAAGGAAAATCCCCCTTTTCAAGGATAATCCCATTTGCTCCGATCAAATGCAATCCCTTGGGAAACTCCGCACAAGGCTTCTTATACAACTCCTTTGACATTGCACCTTCAACCTTCTGAGGTGATGTCGAAGCCGACAACCCGAAGATATGAGAGACATTAAATTGCTCCGTCGGTAAATCCTCTGCACTAACTTCCTTCCCCCTCTTAAAGTTATTCGCAAACCATTCAAGCGACCTCCACTTGTGCTTCATTAACCAAGAAAACTCATGAATGTCATCATCACCAAGGGCCGAATATGGGACCAAGACCTCGAAGGGACTCCAAACTCCACACTCCACATCCCCCTCATACTCCATTGAGCTCGTCTCTTCATTGAACTTCATTGGACCAATCTTAGGATTCCATCGGTCATCAAGGAAACCATTCCCACAGACGTGAACCCAAGTGTTAAGTTTTCTCCACTTCCCCCTCATCCGATGAGTTTCCCACCAGCTCCGGAGAACCTTATCTCCAATCTTAGCCGCTTTAATATCCTCGTCATCGTCAGTGTTCGGAACAACTCCCATCATCGGATCATTTCTAATCGCATCGGCAATTTGTCTTCGAACCCTCGGAAGCAACTGATTATCCACATTCCGAAGCCTTCCTTTAACCACCCGCAGCTGCTGCAAAACCCAGGCACTTTGATTAAAGAAGGTATATTGCCTCCCAACAAAGAAGGCCATGTTAATCAACCACCTCTGTTCAAAGGGTCTCCGAAGCTCCAATCCCTCATCATAGAGATCCTTGAGATAACCCCAAAGCTCATCTTGACTCTTCGAAGTCGGCTTCTTAAGCATTTCTTTAACTGTCTTACCTATTTTCAAGCGCATAGGACATCCAGTAATCTCTCAGGTCCCAAGGCCCCAAGTGCACGACCTCGAATAGTGTTAATTTGCCTCACTTTATCGATAGTCTCAAAATGATGAAAAGCATAGGTCTTAAGCTCCCCACTAACTAAAGATTCTTGAACCTTCTTATACTCTTCGCAACAGACATTACAGGCTTCCCATTTCCCTAAACCTGCTAAAGCCAAAGCCTCACAATACCACAAATCAACTTGCCAAGGCCAATACTCCAGGTATTTCCGACAAACCTTAACACACTCTTCAAATTTCTTCTCCCGAAATAAGCTAAAGGCAAGAATAAAAGCCGTCCATCCTAAGTTCGGACTCAAGTTTGGAATAATCTCAAAAGTCTTTCTTGCCCACTCAGCCGCTTCTTCCCACCGCTTCTCCGCAAGAAAACTAACTGCAAGATGATGAGTTGCTGAGAAATCCTTAGGATTCTCTTCCACCGACAATCGAAGAAGACGAAGACTCATCTCCCTCTTAACCTTCATCTTCTCAGGACTCAAATCATATCCATAATGAAGAATTGAAGCCCCACAATGACTTATCCTCTCTGGCTTTGGGTCAAAAATAAGTTGATTATGGACTCTTCCCTCATAATGAATCCCAAGCCCACTTCGAAACATCCTAGGACTTCCTCCATTACTATGATGAGCCCGATTATCGGTAAAACTCTGAACACCAAAAACTAAAAGATCGTGGTTCTTTTCCCTCACCCCTAAGCGAATCCTATCAACTGAGCCATCAACCAAAACCTCATCCGCGTCCATAATGAGAATCCAATCCCCCGTAGCATAATCAATACTCTGATTCCTATGCTTCGAGAAATTCTCTTCCCAAGGATGGACACGAATTTTTGCTCCGGCTTTTAAGGCAAGCTCAACTGTACCATCCGTCGAACCTGTGTCCACCACAATGAGTTCGTCCCAAGCCCCTTTCACCGACTCTAACATCTGAGGAAGTAGTTCCTCCTCATCTTTCACAATCATACAAAGACTTATCTTCGGATCACTCATTTCATTCAATTTTCGAACCATAGGAGTCAACTTTACGCCCTATGACCCATTTAACAGGATTGAAAATTTCCCTTCTCGACAATTCAGGGTTTCGCAAACATCCCGCTAAAAACATTGTTGGTAGAAGTGAGGAAATATTTATAATGAGCTGCATCGGAGGCAAAGGGGCCGCTGCCGCTCCAGCACCGAACGTGCCCGACCTGATCTCGTCTATTTCGCTCGTGGTAAGAATATCATTGAATATGACTAATTCATCAATCTTGCAATCGCCGTCATTGTTTAGATC
>CAZIKS010000206.1:0-6389 GCA_964539795.1 uncultured Pirellulales bacterium | reverse complement strand
AGCTTCAGCCCATCGTACTGTCCGCCCTGAGTTGCCTTGGCGAAAAGCCGCTTACTTTAACTGACCTTGTCTCTGTACTGTGTTCGGACTGCACTAACAGGTTGAGCAGTTATCCTTGGTATCAAACCATGGAAGGCTGCGAACTCTCCGCCGACAGAGCCGATATAGAAATTGCTTCACAGGTATTGGCAAACGACCTTAATTCGAATGATATAAGGTTACTGAAAATCGAAAGCCGTTGTTTGGACGTCGCGCACTACAACCAGATGGTATCCGTCGTCAAAAATAAAGCCACCGTCCTTTTCACAGCCGCTTCCAGCCTTATAAAATCTGCCTGGGACAATTTTGGAACTGATGATTTACAGGTCATCATAGACAGGCAGGGGGGCAGAGTTCACTACCGCAAAACACTGCAGCGTAGTTTTGAAGATATGGAATTGAAAATCCTCAAAGAAACCCCGGCTTCCAGCAGTTACCAGCTGAACGCCGGCGGCAGACAGATGCGTTTGCATTTTGTGGTCGGCGCCGATAGTCGTTTTTTTCCGGTTTCCCTGGCTTCGATGGTTAGTAAATACTTGAGGGAGCTTTTGGTTTACAATATCAACCGGTATTTTGCCGCCCATTGTGCCCACTTAAAACCTACCGCAGGTTACTGGAAAGACGGCCTGCGATTTATACAGGACCTGAAAAAGAATATTCCTCACGTTCAATATGACACCAATCAGCTAATCCGCACCCGATGATTGAAAAAGAAGCATTTTTAACTTAGGCCGTTTATCTTTATTCGCTGATTCTTAAAACGGCGGCCGCGCGGAGCTTTGACTGCTTTATTGCAAGCAGAACTTCATTGGCCTCTGCCAAAGGAAATTCTTCGATAGTGGGTACAATTGGAATTTGACCGGCTAACGGGAGAAATTCTTCGGCGTCCCTGCGGGTTACGTTGGCGACGCTTTTTATTTCTCTTTCGAGCCACAGATATTCGGCGTAATCCAGCGGCGGAACCGGTGTTTCCTTGCGTATGGCGTTTATAATTAACCGACCTCCTCTATCCAGAACTCCGAGGCCGTCGCGGACGCACTCTCCAACTGGTGTAAAGTCCATTATCTTGTTTAACTTGGAAGGAGGCTCATCGCCGGAAAGCCCTGTCCATACGGCCCCTAAGGCCCTGGCCAACTCGGCGTGTTCAGCCGTTTTGGTAAAGACGAAAACTTTGCTTTTCGGATATTTATACTTGATTATCTGAATCACTATATGTGCTGATGCGCCAAACCCGAATAGCCCGATGCTTTCACCGTCGGTAACTTCAGCCAACCGTAGCGTTCGGTAGCCGATTACCCCGGCGCATAAAAGCGGTGCTGCCTGAGAATCACTAAACTGTTCAGGCAATGGATACGCGAAATCTTCGGATATAACCATATATTCGGCGTACCCGCCGTCTGCGTCCTTTCCCGTCCATTTTGCCTTTTCGCAGAGATTTTCCTGCCCGCTCCGACAAAAGCTGCATTTGCCGCAGCTCCAATACAGCCACGTAACCCCAACGCGCTCTCCGATATTGAATTTAGTAACGGCCCTGCCTTTCTCGGCCACAGTTCCTACCGCCTGATGACCCGGCACTATAGGAAGCTTGTAAGGCTTTAATCTGCCTTCGGCCTCATCAAGGTCAGTATGGCAGGCCCCGCAAACGGAAATCTTCACTAAGATTTGGTTTGCATCAGGCACCGGCCTTGGCAAATCAGCTAACTCCAGCGGCCTCTCCTCTATCGCAGATTGTTTAGCTAAGACCATCGCCTTCATTTTGACATTTCCCGGCTTAACTGCTTTTGGAATACTTCGTAGTCAACATTCCCAAAGAGGCAAAAAACTACTCTTTCCAGACTGCTCTGACCTTCGAGATAATCGATAACTGTCCGCAGCATTATTTCGGCACATTTATCGATAGGGAAGCCAAAAATACCCGTACTGATTGCCGGAAAAGAAATGCTTTTTAGCGAATTTTCGTCGGCCACTTTAAGCGAGTTCAAAGTCGCGTTTTTCAGCTTTTCATCTTCATCGCCTTCACCCAGTCGAGGCCCGACCGCATGAATCACATATTTTGCCTTCAAATCACCCCCGCTGGTAATTACTGCCCCGCCCACGAATGTTGAACCGATTTTGTGGCATTCTTCTTGTATTCTGGGCCCGCCTTTTTTTCTAATAGCCCCGGCTACACCCCCGCCTAAAATCAACTGGGAATTGGCGGCATTGACTATCGCATCGGTTTCCATTTCAGTTATGTCGCCTTCAACCAACTCCAAAACACAGTTTTCAATATTTACCTTCATAGCATCTTCTTTAATAATTCTGACAACGTTCGTTATATCTATTCATATACTATCTTTTCAGGAAGATATTGAAAAATAAATCTTACGACTAATCAAGCAAATTAAGCAATATTGTAGTTTTATTGTCACTGTCATTTTTGTGAAAAATTGACCGTTCTTGGGCGGGACAGCAGGGGGCAAAAGAATTTTACAGAACATACTGGAATTGCTTGTTTAATTAGGTTATTATCTAATTCGGAAGGCCCGCTCACAGCGAGCTGGGATGGATGTGAATGATTTTTTAGGAGTTTATTTGATGAGACAGTTGATGTTTATTTCACTGATTTTTGTTGTAATGGCTTCGATTTGCGGCCAGACTCTGGGCAAAGACTCAACTTCAGCAATCAGGCTGAAACAGTGGCCGTCCACAGAAGATAAGAACGCCTACAGGATTGGCATCACCCCTCCCTGGGAAAATGGCGGTGTCTTGTGGATCAACTTTCCCGAGCACCTGGAATACAGCGATGTCGGAAGAGGCATCAGCCGATATAGCGACAAGCGTGAAAATGCATGGAAAATGGAGCGACAGGATAAATATGCGCATTACGAGGTTGACAGTCTTACCGAAAAAGGTGTTAAGGTCGAAACTGTCGCTGAAGTCATCGAGCCAAACAAGGTCAGGTTCTCTCTGAAAATCATCAACAACTCCAAATACCTGACCCTCGACAACGTAAAACCCTTGCTTTGTTATCAATATAGAACTTTGACGGGATTTCCCCAGTGGGTGGATAACTTCAAATACATTTATGTTGTTATAGATGGCCAAATAAAGGCCCTTGCGGACATCGAGACAAAAATTCCCGATACCAAGGCAAAAGGTGCCACTGTAAAGCCGCACCCGCCTTACAGAACTGATTTTGTCACAAGGCAGGGGGGCTGGATTGACAAACCACTGGACCAGGCCTTAGCCGTTGTAACTTCTCAGGATGACAAACGTGCCGTCATTCTGTTGGGAGAGCCCGGCCGCAGCATGCTCTCAAATGCAAATATTCCCTGTCTCCACGCCGACCCGTTTTATGGCCACATTAAACCCGGCGAAACAAAACTCGGAACGGTAACCGTTATCTTTGTGGAAGGCGACTGGCGTGCAGAAGTAAAAAAGATAATAAAGGCTGATAAGAAATCCCAGCCTGAAGATAACACCAGCGGGTCTTGTAGCAGCCTTTCTCAGAGCACAAAAGCCAGCGAATGTGACAACTGGCAGAAAGTCCACCCCGAATGGATATTTTGTGACGATTTTGAAAAGGTACAGGATTTAAGTGTCAACTACAACGATTCCAAATATGGCGAAAGCCACGGCCTAAACGTAACTACAAACGACCCTTTCAGTGGTTTCCATTCGCTTGAACAGCATTATACACCGGGCAAGCCGGCTGGCTGGGTGCTCAAATTCGTCGGAGATAATCCCCATATGCCTTCACCCGGCGCCAAAATTAATGAAATTTATTACAGATATTATCACAAGTTCGAAAAGGGCTTCACTGGGATGCCCCAAAAAATGGCTCGAATCAAAGTCCAGGAAGAAACCCAGGGTTGGGACGGGGCTTTAGGTGTGTACCAATGGGTGAACAAGAAAATTTTGTGCGCGGATAAACGTACATATCTATATGGCGAGAAGAGGTTCCAATGGCTGCCGGCGGCTCGCTCGACACTTGATTTCTCCGATCCCGCCAATATCGGCAGGTGGATTTGCATTGAGGTGAGGATTAAATTAAATACTCCCGGCAAAAGTGACGGCATAATTCAATACTGGGCCGACGGAGAACAAATTCTCCTCGACACGGATTTGCCTTTGGGTAATGAAGCGGATTCTAAGGGACTCAATATGGTCATGTGGGATTGCTATTGGGCCGGCAAGTCACCTAAGGAACAATCCAGATTTTATGATAATTTGGTTATCTCCACAGCACCAATCGGCCCGGTAAATAAGTGAAACCGTATATAATTGTTTTTCCCCCGGCCTAACTTAGACAACTCGTTGATACAGAAAATGATTTAGTGCAGCCCTTGGAGCAAATAACGGCAAATCCGCCAAAAGTTGCAAGGACCTATAAAAATCCCCGAAAATAGCCGTTAACCAATATATAGAGCAGCATTTGTATGCATTTAGGCCCAATTTATGGGCCTGCGAACACGGAAAAGCGTTTTTTACTTGCCCTGATTGTCTATTTGCTATAGAATTACATCGCCTTTAGTTGCTCATAAACTGCCAAAGGCTGGGAATTAATATATTTGGATGCTGATAAAAAATAGGAGACGATTTAATGGCAACAGTAGAAGAGCGTGTTAAAGCCGTTACAGCAAAGGTTTTGAAAATCAACCCTGCCCAGATCAGAGAGGAAAGCAGTTTTACCGTCGATTTGGGCGCAAGCAGCGTGCAATCTATTGAACTGGTGGCTATGTTCGAAGAGGAATTTGGCATTGAGATGGATGAAGATGCCGCCCTGGCTGTGGAAACCGTCGGAACGGCCGTCGAATTCATTACAAATGTCTGCAAACAGCAGGGAGTCGATATCGAGCAATAGATTGAAATAGAACAGATGAAAGGACTTTAAATGGACAAAAAGAGAAAGAAACACACCCTGGTAAATGCAACAAAACCAAATCTGCAGGAAGAGATTTTCCCCTATAGTCTGCCGCCTTTGATTCGGTTTGAAGCTCCCGTGCTTGAGCGTATTGATGGTGAAAACGTCGAATTTGATTTCGCCGCTGTTAAGGACAGGAACATCCTGATAAGCGACACTACTTTCCGTGATGGCCAGCAGGCCCGTCCTCCTTATACTATCGACCAGATGGTGCATATATATGACTTGATGTCACGTCTCAGCGGCCCCAACGGCGTGATACGCCAGACAGAGTTCTTTCTTTATACCGTCAATGACCGCGAGACTTTACAGCGATGCCAGGCCCTTGGGCACAAATACCCCGAGTGTACCGGCTGGATTCGCGCCGTCAAAGGCGATTTTAGGCTGGTAAAAGAGGCTGGCCTTAAAGAAACCGGCATGCTGACCAGCAGTTCCGACTACCATATTTTCCAGAAGCTCAAATTCCACAGCCGCAAGGAATGTATGGATAGCTATTGCGAGGTTGTGGATGCGGCTTTTGAGGCCGGCGTTCGCCCCCGTTGTCACCTCGAAGACCTGACGCGGGCCGATATTGACGGCTTTGTTTTGCCATTTGTGGACCGCCTCATGGAAATGAGCCGCCAGGTACCGGAAGAACTATCGGTCAAAATCAGGCTCTGTGATACAATGGGTTTCGGAATCAGCTATCCGAATGCTGAATTGCCCAGAAGTATCCCCAAGTTAATATACAAGCTAAACCGCGAGTGCGGCGTCCCCAGCGACCGCTTGGAATGGCACGGGCACAATGATTTCAATAAAGTCCACGTAAACGGCGGGACAGCCTGGCTTTACGGTTGTGATGTGCTCAATACTACCCTCTTTGGTTTCGGCGAACGCACGGGAAACCCGCCGTTAGAGAGTGCCATATTCGAATATATAGCGTTGAAAGGCGACCTTTGTGGGATTGACACAATGGTGATTACAGAACTGGCCGAATATATGCGCTCCATTGGCCTGCCAATCCCAAGCAACTATCCGTTTGCCGGCAGGGCGTTCAATACCACTCGTGCCGGTATTCATGCCGGTGGCCTGCGTCAGGACGAGCAGATATACAATATTTTCGACACTAAGAAATTGCTTGGCCGCCCGCCCCGCGTAGCTATTACTGATAAAAGTGGCGCCGATGGTGTAGCGCACTGGCTCAACGAATTTTTCGGCCTCAAGGGCGACGACCGTATAAATAAAATCAGGGTACACAAGTTGGCTCGCTGGGTCATCGACCAGTATGATGAGGAAGGTCGCCTGACAGCCATAAGCGACGAGGAACTTGAGGTAAAAGCAAAGGAAATCTTCCCCGACTATTGGCAAAAATACAAAGCCCCCCAAAAGTAATCCTGGATTAGCTACCCATATAGCGACTGTCTTGATAGTCAAGCCTTTTGAAGCATTCTTGGCTGCCATTTTT
>CAZIKS010000205.1:0-6410 GCA_964539795.1 uncultured Pirellulales bacterium | reverse complement strand
TCAAGGCCGAAGCGCAGGCGAAAACACAAGAGAAATCCGCCAATGCGCCTACCCGGTTTGACAGGGCGATGGCTGAAATTGACCGTCTCCGTGCGGAGATTAACCATCATCAGGACAGTTCAGCAGCCAACTATGAATCTCAGCTTGCTGAAATTCAGGCCAAAGTCGAAGATGAACTCAATGAAGTGAAGAAAATCCGAATTAGTTCTGACAGGGCCGAAGAGGTCGCCCGTTCGGAATTTGTGAAGGCAGAAGCGGCGGCCCGAGCCGAGGCTGCCCGTCAAACAGCGATCCATGCCGAAGCTGTAGCGGAAGCAGAAAAACTTCAGATTATCGCCGAAGCGGAAGCGGAAGCTGCAAGAATCAGACAGGAGATGCTTGACGAAATATCAGCTAAAAAAGCGGCCAATAAAGTGGAAATAGACAATAACACAACTTTCGTATCACAGCAGCCCGAAGAACTACACGAGGTACCGGAAGTTCCACAAGTGGAGGCGGTGGCGGCCAGGATAGAGCCGGAACACATCGCAGAATATCGCAAAAGCTTTGCCGAGGTTATGAGGACGAGGGCTCAAGCTGACGTTCACGAATTGGTCGCAGAAGCGACATTCGCAGAAGCCGAAACAAATCTCACGGCGGTAAAAAAACAGGAAGATGCCATTGCATCGGAACAGTTAGCCATTGCGGATGCTCTTGAAGCCCAGGCTCGTTCACGATTCAGCGAAATTGAAATCAAGACGGAAAAAGAGCTGGATGTTGTAGAATCACAATACCGCCAGCACCTTGTGCAAGCGGAATCCTTCCGTAAGGAGAACGAAGCCGAGGTTTCGGATTATCGGAGTCAAGCGGACGCTCTTGAGCAGATTTCCAACGCTCGCGCAGGACAACTTCTTGCAGAAGCCAAAGCTGTTTCCAAGTGCGGCCAAAATGATGTAGAAGTATTAAAAGTCGCGCTTTGGGCCGTAGAACAGCGTGGCGACGCCCAGTATTCCAAACTCATGACAGAAGCTAAAAGTATTTCAGATTCTCAAGAAGCTCTTGCGCTACAGATTGATGCTGAGATAGATTCCGCCCGCAGATATCTTGATGCAGAACTGGCCAAGATTGAAAGTTCAATTCAATCGTCGGAAAGAATCGCACAAGCCGATTATCAGCAGTCATTGGCGCAAGCGAGCGCTCTGCGACAAAAAATAGATGCAGAAATCAGCCGCACTAACGCCCAATTTACAATGGAATACGCGATATCCAAGGCCCAGATAGATCGAGATAGAAGGCTGGCATTAAGCCAGAACCTGCGTGGCGAAGCAGTCTGTGACCGTATGACAGCAGATGCAAATGCAAGTAAGCTGTGCGAAAATGCGAACATTGATGCCAAACATGCAACAGTGCAAGCTGACCTGGATATAACTTTAGCCGCCAACTCAGCAAAACGTGAGGCGGCACAGGTTTATCTTGATGCAGTAAAGGCCAGGTTCAACGCACGAGTACAGCAAGTGAATGCCGAACGTGTAATCGACATGGCTGGTGAGCAAAATGCGATGGCTATAAGACGCACCGATTTAGCCAGTGCACTTGCTCAAGCAACTGCTGCTCGTGAAGATTCCAATCGGAAACTGGCTGAACTTCAGAAGAGACAGGCCGAGCTTCAAGTTGCATCTATGGAAAACTGGTCCGATAAACTTGCCATGTTTAAGAATCACGGTACAGAAATCAAAGCGACTGAAATGGACGTTAATTTCAAGCCATTTGTCGAGATACCTGTGCCTGAAGCAACTCCTGTAATTCAAACAATAAATACATGGAGT
Source organism: uncultured Pirellulales bacterium (assembly GCA_964539795.1). Taxonomy (GTDB): domain Bacteria; phylum Planctomycetota; class Phycisphaerae; order Sedimentisphaerales; family Anaerobacaceae; genus CAZTKW01. The sequence continues at coordinate 4,605 of CAZIKS010000205.1, read as the reverse complement.
TTGGACGAAGTTGAATAATTACGGGAAGAATCACAACAAACAAGCAGGACGGACAAAAAAATCCGTCCTGCTTTTTTTTGGTTCTCAGGTGGAATTTATTTTTGCCGTCGCAGACCTAATCTTGTGGGTGCAGGAGCATGAGCGACAAAAACAAGAACCGTTTTCAGCAGACATTTCAGTAAAAACTGAACTCGATAAAAAACCATGCCGGCAAGAATCAGGGCTGTAATTTTTACGGCTGATTCATTTCTAATTTTATTTCGGGTGGCTCGGCGAAATCTCGCCAGAGTCGCTCGACGTCAGGGACGCTAATTTGGTCTTCGTGTACGTAAAAGCGGTATCGGAAGATGTAATCATTTCCCGGCTCCATTGTCCAGTCATTAAGTTGTGACGGCGCGAAATTAAAGAAGACACCTCCATCAGGCCATATTCTCATAGGTTCGGGGTGGTGGAGGTTTTCCGGGTGGCTCATAATTGTTACGCCGGCCCATTTTTTGCCGTCAGGCCCGGACAAATCGCACCATCGGCCGCGAGTAGCGTGACCGTCTTTGCGTGTTTTGCCTTCGCTGGTCAGATATTTTCCGTTTTCATCGACCCACTGTGCGGGACCTCTGAAGCCCAATCCTCCGTAACGATACTTGACTTGATAAAGGGGACTTTCGGTGGCGCATTGCTGGGTCGATACGAAGTCCCACAGCCAATAATCCTTTCGGTGTGCACCGAGGTTATATACGCGAACGAGCCACTGTTCATTAAGGGCGACTTTTTCTCCGTCGGGAGCTGTGAGGTCCACGTGCTCTTGCAGGGCAGTGAAAGCCCCAAAGACCGGGCCGCTTTGAATATCAGTGAATTTGACGAAGCGAACCGTGCCCTGGGCTTCCTTAAGGTTCCAGAAGTCAACGTCCCTGCCTTCGAATTTTGTTTTTGTCCAGGGCATCCAGATACCCATGTGATGTATATGGTCCTGGGGATGGATACCGGTCAGTACGGCGCCTTTGGGGGACCAGAGTGGATGTATGAAGCCGCTGCGGACGTAGAGAGGATTTTCACCCGGGGGCGGGGGCATAAGAGCATGGTTATACCTGAGAACATTGCTGCCGCCGGTTTTTATTTGTAGAAACGAATCGTTCTTTATAACTTCAACAGTTGAGGTCGGGGGTGTTGGTTTGTTTGAGTCAGCGAGCATTTTAAGGGTGGTGTTGTATTTGGTGTAATGTATATAATCTCCGTACATCCAGATTAAGCCGGCATCGTCTGTTTTAGAACCTCTGGGGACAACTGGGCGGACATTGTTTTTAGCGGAGCCGGAAGTGATTTTCTCCGAGGTCCAGGTTGAGCCTCCATCGGGCGTAACCCATTTTTCAATTTCGAAGACGCCGTTTGTCGGTCTCGATAGATATACGATGGAGGGATTGGAATGGTCGAGTGTTATCCCGCCTGAATAATAGGTTTCGGTTTCAATTTTTCCTTCGGGGGTCTGTGGGAACCATGGGCCTGCTGAAGTTAAGGGGGAGTCCTGCCATTTATCGCCGTTGTATTTTGCATATCTGTAGTGGTGCTCTGTTTCTTCGGGGAGGGATGTATATACGATTACAGGATTTCCGGAGTTGTCTATTGCGATATCCCATATCCATGCCCGTGCTCCAGAGGTGTCGGGGTCATAAACTTTCTCCGCCTCGTGCGGTTTTATTGGAAGGCTGTTCATATCTTTAATGACTGTGCCATCTGCTTTGTGTAAAGCTCCGTCATAGTAACAGGCATAGTAAATACTGTTTTTGGTTTCGTTCCTTGGATGGCCGTCGGTGAATGCAAAGTGGATTTTTTCGTTTCCGTCGGATGCAAACTTGATATAGGGCCTGGCACCTGTTCCCTCGATGAGAGTTTTGGCCGGACTCCAGTTAACTGTGTCATTTGAGACTGCGAAAGAGGGCTTGAAATTTCCACCCCGCCAGAAGAGATATATTTTGTTTTGTTCTTTTTTCAGTTGGATTGGATTCGGGTATGTATATCCGAATTTGCCCTCGGTGTTTGTGCCTATTTCCACAGGGTCGCTCCATGAGGAGATATCTTCGGGATTTTTGGAGATGCGGTAAGCCATAGGGCGGCCACAATGAGGCGAGTAGAAGACCATCAAGCGGCCGTCAGAAAGTATCAGGATGGCAGGATTGGCGTGGTCGTCATATTCGAGATTTTCTTTCAGGGTTTGGGTAGTTGTCTTTTTTGTTTTATGGTCGTATTGAGCAATTTTTATATCACCAGCTTTATTTACCCAGCCGACATAGGTTCTTTTGTGATTTCCCTCATAATATACAGCTCTCGGGTCAGCGAACCAGCACCATGCGCCATCTCCGGTCAGCTCCTTAAAGGACTGTTCCTGCACCTGCAGGTGGTGTTCTGCTGCGGCCTGGAGGTTAACCGTGATGCCCTGCTGCAATTGTTTGCCGGTATAGGCGGCCCTGGAATTATCCGTCAGGTTTTCGAGGATATATTGTTTTTCCGGTTCTGCGGTGAACCATTCGGGGAACTGGTTAATTCGCGGCCAGTCAAGGGGCATGTTCATATTTGTTCGATGACGTGGGCCGTCGAAAAGGATTTTTCCTTTCCAGTCCTGGTCGGCGTGCAAAGAAATTTTCATGGCACCGTCTTCCAAAACTGCACCGAAGGTAACGTCCTTTCTCCACGGCTGAATGGTAAGGCCTTTTGTTTTCCAAAGGCAATACATAATGGTTGTTCTTGCAAAGTTGCCGTCACCGTGCCATCCTTCGATGATGCCATCGTTCTTCTGTTTGCTCCACATTAGTTTTGTTTCGGTGTCGAGCCACTGTTCGGCGGAGCGAACGGGCTGTCGGTTGTAAAGGTTAAGGGCGCTTTCTATGGAGTCTGCGAAACCGTCGGCACTTCCATTTTCCCAGTCATAATTTCTGTAGTTTTCATTCAAAGCTCCAAGAGCTTTGACAATAGCCCGCCGGTAAGCCTGGGTTTTATCAATAAGATAGACGGTGTAGAAACCATTGTATGTATAGCCCCAAGTGTCGGCGAGGCCTTCGGAGTGTTCGCCGGTTTGGGGATTGATGGTGTTATAAAATAGGCCGTCACTGTTTCTGCCGACTTCGAGGATACGGTCGAGCATTTCGTGAATCGGCTTTTGATAGGCCTGCTTTTTCTGCGGCATTGCAAAATGGATTGTTGCATACAGCTCACATAGACCGGAGACAATCTCGCAGCCGTGGTCCCGCAATCTTAGTTTTGTTTCATCGCGTGTAGGATGGTGTTTGTCCAGCAGATAATAATCGCCGAGGCGGAGTGCCCATTGGAGATATTTTTCGTCAGCGGTCATCCAGTAGATGCGTGAAAGGACCTGCAGCATCTCACCATTGACCTCGTGGCTTTTCGAGACGATTTTTCCATATTGGGTTTCAATTGGTGCATGGAGCCACATATCGTCGAGCATCTCTATCATCCGGTCACACCAGGGGCTGTTTCCCAGCCACTCTGTCAGCGGCAGCAGGCCGTCCTTGATGTATTCGGAGGCCCCGAATATAATGCTGTCCATATCGGGTTGGGCATCGCGGAAATTTTGCTTTGAAAAGCTGTACGTATCCGGCAGTGTCCCTATGCGGCAGGTAAGCTTAATCTCAGTTTTGAGCATATCGAGCATACGTGTTTCGAAAAGCGGGCGGTCGGTGACAGCTGCAGTTAAGACCATAAAGGGGTAATTATCCGCGGCACTATCTGCGGCGTTCCAGATATCTGTATCCTTTGAGAGATTTCTTGGAATCAATCCTGTTGCGGGGTCGGCGTGCCGGAGCCATCCTTTAACAAAATCATTGCATCTGGTGAATCCTTCATTTGCGAGGCGGCCGTTTTCCAAAGCGCGGCTAAAAGCCAAGGGGCTTTCTGCAGTGGAGGAGTCCGTTGTAATTTCATAAATACGTTTGGCACCGGCTTCGGTTTTGCCGGAGAGGAGCCACCAGAGCCTTGCAGGATTGCCAGGTTCTATTTGCGAAGGTACTGGGCGGCGGTGGGAATCTTTTATTTCTTCCAGCCGGTATTCGGTTTTTGACAAATGCCCTGACAGGATATCAAGTGAAACGGAAACAGGAGTATCGATTCGGGTATGTTTTCCTGCATCAACGGTGATTTTTGCAAGGGTTTCTTCGGCCCATAGAGATTGAACAGCGGAGAAGATAAGTAAAATGAAGACGGTCGTCGCTACTCTAAAATTTATCATTTATGATTCTCCTTTTAGCTCAAGACTTTGATTTGTATATCAGCGCTTCTGATATGAGGACAGGATAACATTTCGGAGCGGTTTAGTCCAACAATTACTTTTTATCGGGCGGTGTCTGCCAAAATGGCATATATTTTAGAATTTGAGCAAGTTGTAACTGTTTGTTATAACTGTAGTTGAATTACCTATCTCCTGCGCTGGTTCTACGGGCTCCAGGGTCTTATCCTTCCAGAGCAGACGGTTCGCGCCCAGACCCAAACTGACGCTGCCCCTGAATATCACTTTATGGCTGACCTGGCTCTGGAGTTGCTGGTAGACTGCCCGTGCCGCCGCGTCCAGTGGTACTACCCGAGCGTATCGTTTTTCAACCGGCG
>CAZIKS010000204.1:0-6410 GCA_964539795.1 uncultured Pirellulales bacterium | reverse complement strand
GGTAAATGTTTAAGGGACTTTTTCATAGTATGATACTATAGCATTTTAAGACAAATCTACAAGGCTTTATTTGGTTAAGACAGCCCGCCGAAACAATTCAATGCCCAAAGTATATTTAACGGCATTGACTTGCAGGACGGGGGCTAAGGGGTCCCCTGTTCTGTGCCAGAGCAGCAGCTTCTCGGGGATGACAATTCCCCTGTTTTGTGCCAAAGCAGCATCTTTTAGGGATGACAATATAATTGGGTGAAAAATGGCAATTTAGGCCGGATTTTGGTATAATATGAGTAAATTCTCGAAATTCCCAAAAAAAAGCGTCCGTTTTCGGTCGGCTGCGCATCATTATAGTAGTTTCTAATGGAAAAGAGCGTTGATTACGTCGGATTAGTTCAAAAAGCCCAGCTTGGCGACAAGGAGTGTTTAGGTCGCCTGGCTGAGGCGGCCAGGGAGCGTTTGTACTCATACGTTTACCGTTATACTCTGGCCGATGATTTAACAAATGATATTGTACAGGAGAGTATATTAAAGATGCTTGAGGCAATAGGTGAATTGAGAGAAGTAGAAAAGTTCTGGCCGTGGCTGTATAAAATAGCCCTTAATAAAATACACCTTCAGCATAGAAACGAACCACATCACAGGGGGCTTGCCGAGCCGGATATGAACCAAGCTCAGAAACATAAGGACAGCCAGGAGGTGATAGCCGGTGTTGTGTACCAGGAGTTCAGGGAAAGTGTTTTTGCGGCAATGCGGGAGTTGAAACCAGAGCATCGCTCTATCATCCACATGCGGTGTTATGACCAGATGCCATATTGCGAGATTGCAAAGGCGATTGGGCGGAGTGAGTTTGCCGCTCAAAAATTGTTCTTCCGAGCAAAAAAATCACTGAAACAAAAGCTTGCCCGACATGGACTTGGTAAAGGCTCACTGCTGATGGCGCTGGTTTTATTTGGCAGGCTGACAGCACCGAGTAAAGCTGCGGCGGCAAGTATTTCTGTAACGAGCAGTACCGTTAAAGTGGGTGCAGCGGCTTCAGTGGCGGCGGCAGCTGCCAGCAAAACGGCTATTATCTCATTAGCTACTGCAGGAGTATTGGCTGGCAGCGCCATAGTGGCAACATCGGGGCCTGAAGGCAGTGTAGCTGCATCCGTGGAAAAAGCGACAGAGCGTTCAAACGTTTTGCCGCAGGAAGTTCAGGGGTATAAGGGCAGCCAGGAATATTGGTATTATTATCCCTCCAAATCAAGCGAGACGGTAATGATGCGAGTTAAGAGAGCAGAGAGCCAATATCTTCAGAATGCCGAGGCAAACTATTACTTTGAGCGGGGCAGGAATACCGTCTACATCGAAAACCACCGGATGTGGCAGAAGGACTTAAGCGTGTGGCGGCTGGGGACAGACTCTTTTGCATTAACCGATTTTCTTGCACAGGTTGACGGCGGGAAGAGGTGGACAGAAGATGTTTATCGCAGTCAGGGCGGTCTGCTTTTGGTTGTTAAGCAGCCGGGCGAGGGAAACATCGACCAACTTCAGGTAACTCGTCATTATAATGTTTTGGGTGAAGATTATTTCAAGTACGACTGGCCGGCGGATGTAGAGGTGGTTGACAACCGTGATGCGATGCACAAGCGCGGCTGGACGTATTTTAGAATCAAAGGCAAAGTCAACGGCGAGATGGTTGATGGAACGGGTAGGATAGCATTTGTCTATAATGCGAGCCTTGAAAACCGGCCGTGGCTTCGGTTGAGGGTCGGGGAAAAGCCGTTGATTGATGCCGGCGTGGGCAGGCTGTTTAAGGGTTTAGGGCGGCCGTGGATGGGACTGCACACAATAGATATTGTGAGAAGAGATGCGGCTGAGAAAGAAATACCCTTCGAGACGCATCTTATCAGCGAGGGAACAAAGGCAGAGGTGAAACTGGCCACAGGAAAAACCGGCCTGAAGTACATCATCGATATGGATAATGATATCGTTGAGAGAATAATTTATACCGGTGAAAAGCAGGGAGAGCTTGTGTTTACATACCTGCAGGAGGTTGCTGATATCGGGCGCGAGTTCATTGAGCCGAGGCGGAGCCAGGAACTGCCCGGTAAAGAAACTGGTATTATGTGGCTGATAAGGGAAATGAATAATCGAAAATGATAAATTTGAAAGGGTGAGGATTATGAAGGCACAGAAATTAATGCAAACGACTTCGGCGGCGCTGATTGTTTTGGCAATGGCTGGCATTACAAATGGCGCTTTAATTGCGTACTACGATTTTGGGACAAGCAGTCCCACGGCTGCGAATCAGGGCACGGCGGGTACCGCTGCTGATGGTGTTCTTATGGGTGGCGCCACGATTGTTGATATTGACCCTGATACCCACGGCACACAGTGGGCGCTGCAGTTGAACAATACGACTGGAAGTTCTCTGGCAGACTGTCAGTATATGAACATCACCAATGGAGATGATAGCTGGTATGACACTGCGATTCCCGCTGGGTCTGGCGCACGTACATACGCCGCCTGGGTAAGAATGGACACGGACACGACCCAAAGCTGGAGTATGTTTATGTCCAAGGGTTACGAAACAGCCTTAGCTCTTGGCTGTGGAACACCAGCGGGTAATGGTATGGACCAGGTTGTGTTTTCTTATCACACCGCTTTTGATGCCTGGAGCCCACTTAAGGGTACAGTAAGTGTAATGAGTGATGTGTATTGGCACCACGTCGTCGCAACGATTGATGGTGAAGATAATAAAACAGGGTGCCTGTATATAAACGGGATTCTTCAGGATTCACGACAGACGTGGGGTTCGTTGAATGCCAATGATTTGGACCTTCTTATTGGCGCCGAGCCCAATAGAACCAACTACCAATTCGGCTGGAACGGAATGATTGATGAAGTGCGCATCTACGATGAGTACCTGGATGAGTATGATGTTGTGAATTTGTTCCTGAACACATATTCTTCAATTAATCCTTTGATTTATATAGCACTTGACAGGATTGAAGTAACAGGGCCGGAGGTAGTGGCAGAGGGCAGCCAGGTACAATACACCGCTACCGCCTTTATATGCAGTTCGATGCCATATTGGTGTTTTGATATTGATGTGACGGACCATGCGTCCTGGTGGGTCGTTCCAGACACTTTTGCAAGTATTGATGGTGGTCTGCTGACCGTAGGAAACATCGACACACCTGAAAATATTAGCATATACGCCGAATGTACCTTAGGCGGTGTAACGAAAGTTGGAGAGTTGGAAGTTTTGTGCAGTAACGAATATCACGTTGACGGCGTCGGGGGTGATAATGGTAATAACGGACTGACGCATGAGACGGCATTTTCGACGATTCAGAAGGGAATCGATACGGCTCAGGACGGGCAAACGGTCCTGGTGTGGCCGGGAGTTTATAATGAGACTGCAACGGATGGGATCAATTTTGACAATAAGGCCATAACCGTAAAAAGCGCAGCAGATGCAGCGGTACTGGAAGTACCGGGCTTTGCTGCCGTTACATTTGCATTAGGGGAAGATTCAAACAGCGTCTTTTCAAACTTTGTTGTAAGAGGAAGTGATACAGGCATTTTTGCTCTTTTCGCTGACCCGACAATCAACAATGTAACGGTGGTCGGCAACGACAATGGCGTTATAGCCGATAACGCCGGCCCGCTAATTACCAACAGCATCTTCTGGAATAATAGCAACGGCGATCTGTTCGGCTGCACAGCACAATATAGCTGTATCGAGGAGACAGGCGCTGGAGTGGGCAATATCAGTTCCGACCCGCTTTTTGCCGACGCTTTGAACGGCGATTACCATTTGAAATCCCGAAACGGCCGATGGGACCCAGTCAGCGAGACCTGGGCGACAGATGACAACACGAGCCCTTGTATTGATGCGGGCGATCCGGTGTTTGGCGCGATGGATGAGCCTGACCCTTGCGGGGGCAGGATTAATATGGGTGCTTACGGCGGGACGGCTTATGCGAGTATGACGGCGATTGGTGAATATTACGTCATAGAAGATTTTGAGTTGTATAGTAGTACCGAGGATTTGAAGGCTAAATGGGATTCAGCGGGGGGTACGCTGGATTACTTTGAGATTAATTTTTATTACCCGCACAGCGACTTCAAGTGTTTGAGCCTTGAATACTATACTTACGATTCTCCGTATTATTGCGGTGTCAGCCGAACCGAGACGCCGTGGATACCGGCGGACTGGACCTTCGCAGGCACGGCAGAGACATTATCGCTTTGGTTTAGTCCCGGCGGCGACCCCAATCTTTCCATGGGTGGTATCGATGAATTATATGTGAGGCTCAAAGACAGCAGTGACAGAGAGGCAACGGTGCAATATACCGATAACTGGCCGGTGAGCAACTTCGATAACGGCGGCTACCAGGAATGGAATATTGGACTGCAGGAATTCGTTGATGATAATCCCGCCATTGATTTGACGAATGTCAAGATGCTTGAGATGGGCGTTCTTGACGGCCTCGGTAATCCGCCGGCCCAGATGGGGTGGGGTTTTATATATTTTGACGATATCAGGCTGTACCCTCGCAGATGTATTGTCGAATATGGGCAGCCGGATGTAGATTTGAATGATGACTGCGTGGTTGACGGAGTTGACCTTTCTATAATGGCGGACGACTGGCTTGACTATGATTACAGTATTACAGGGGTGCCGGTGGACCCATGTGATGCGAATCTGGTGGCGCACTGGAAATTAGACGGCAATGCAAATGATTCAGGTCCCGGCGGCCATCACGGCACAGTTCACGGTGACGTGATATGGGACCCGAACGGCAAAATTGATGGTGCGGTAGAGCTTATTGACACAATGACTGGGGACTATATAGACTGCGGAGGAGGTAAAGATGAAGGGGAGCCCAACACATGGGCAGATATTACGGGTGAAATCACAGTTATGGGATGGATAAAACCCAAGTTCGATTTTGCGGGTTTTAATAGAAGCAGCATTGTTAACAAGGGCCTTGAGGCTGCCTGGGAGTTGCACAATTCACGGGGGTATGGTGAGGATCTGAGGTCAGTATCCTTTTACGTCGACGTTCCTGAGGTCTCGCGGTATGGAGTCGGAGGACAAACTGATATATTTGACTTGAAGTGGCATCACGTTGCCGGCGTGTATAAAATCTATGAGCCGGGTGTAAGTTCAGAGGTTATAGTATATACCGACGGCGCCAAAGAGGGCATTTTAGCATGTTCAGGCTCAGCGATTGGTACCTGCGACAAAGATGTCATTATTGGATACACTACCCTGTTGACGGTAGCCCACGGTTGGTATGGTCACATCGACGATGTGAGAATCTACGACCGTGCTTTATCTCATGCTGAGATTTTTGGTATTGTGAAAGAGGCCACCGTTGGCCCTTTAGCGAGTTACGAGTTTGAGACTGAGACCGGCGGTGTTACGCCGGATAGTTCCGGCGGACATGACGGGACACTGGTAAACGGCGCGAGCATTGTTTATGACGCCGACAGGGACAGCAACGTATTAGAGTTGAATGGTATCGACCAGTATGTTGACTGCGGCGGAGGTCACGATTTGAATGAGCCTAACTGCACAGACGAGCCAGCCAACTGCACGTGGGCGGACATTACCGGCGAGTTCACGTTTGCAGCCTGGGTAAAGCCGGATTTAGCCGGAGGCAATTATTGCGGCGCTGTGTTCAGTAAAGGTGATTATGACGGGGGATATCATAGAGACTACCCGAGTGAACCTAATCGAAACCGTGAAGGATGGATGATGCAGAGGCGTGGATGGGAGAACGAAGTTACCATTTCAATGGTTGGTTCAGCTAATATTGCTTCGTCCTTCACTCCACTTGAAGGAATTCCACAACAATTAATTGACGTTAACGTATGGGACGGCAAATGGCATCACATTGTCGCAGTTTACGACGACATAAACTATATAGATTTGTACGTAGATGGTGTCCTTGCTGCTCATCATTGGGCCAAGTCATGGGTTGATCCCCAAACAATAGGCACCACTAACTACCCAATCTGGATAGGTGCGAACGTGGGAGAAGTACTGGGTGGAGGCGCTTATGCGGACGGCTATCACGGCTGGAAGGGGCGGATTGATGATGTGCGTATTTATGACCGTGCTTTGACGGAGTTCGAGATTGCCAACGTTATGGGCGGAGCCGACCTGTATGTGCCGTTGACGTCGCTTGCTAATCTTTACGATGAAGAGCTGGTTAACAATAAGGTAATTAACTTCAGGGACTATCAGATTTTAGCAGATGGATGGCTTGAGGACGAGACGTTCCCATTTGGCAATTAACCGCGGAGACCTGCCCCGGAAGGTACAGGTTTCGCGGATTAAGTGGATTAAAATGTTATAATGCTCTGTTGAAAAGCTTACGCGGCACGCCTGATTATCATCAGGTTGTGCGTTA
>CAZIKS010000203.1:0-6456 GCA_964539795.1 uncultured Pirellulales bacterium | reverse complement strand
ATCTTATATTCTTTGTGCAATCCTTAGTTTTGCGCTTCTTGCCCTGCGGTTTTCCTGTATTTCCGGGCGGGAAGGAACAATCGGTTTTTTTGTGATAATGCTGTAAATATTCTCCTTTTCATTCAGCTTAAAATTATTCTTAACGAGTCTGTCTTCGAGGCTGTGAAAGCTAATGACTGCTATTCGACCGTTTTTTTTCAGCAAAGGCGGCGCTGAAACAAGTAGTTTCTCCAGATTATCCAGCTCGTTATTGACAGCGATTCTTAGGGCCTGAAAAGTTCTTGTAGCCGGATGTATCCTGCTTTTTCTTTTTTTTCCCGGACGGCCCAGCGCCCTGCGGACAATCGATGCCAACTGGCCTGTTGTTTTTATCGGCTCGCTGCGGCGATGCTGCACGACAAACCGTGCAATTCGCCTTGATGCCCTGTCCTGCCCGTATTTGTAAATCAAATCAGCCAAGGCTTTTTCTTCTGCCTTGTTAACTATATCGGCCGCGGTAGTCTTTATTCTTTTGTCAATTCTCATATCGAGGGGCATATCCTTTAGAAAACTAAGCCCTGTGTCGTAATCTGTTAGTTGTGCGGAACTTACGCCCAAATCCGCCAATATGAAGTCGACCTTTTCAATGTCCTGTTTTTGCAGGGCCTGACTGATTTTAGAAAAGTTCGAATTAAGCAAAATAACCTTGCAAATGAGCTTTTTTAGTTTATAATCGGCTTTTGACAGCGAGGTTTTATCGATATCGAGGCCTATCAAAAGGCCTCTGGAGTTCAAGGATTGGCCGAACAGAAGACTATGACCTCCTTGTCCAATGGTCGCGTCCACCATCACCGCATCCGGCGGTAAGCTAATCTGTTCGGCCAATGTATTTGCAAGCACCGGTATATGCTCAACTGCCGAACCATTCATAGCGTTTTGAGCGTTCAGTTTTTATATTCCTTTTTCCGTCCGCTTTACGCTATTTTTATACACCTACCGGCATTTCACATTTAGTGAGTTTTTTAACAGCCGACGAGAATGTAACATCAGAGAATTTCTCACTGGTTTTTTTCAGCCTTTCGAGGCGTTCTCTGAGAGCCTCCAATGATGCGAGGGTTTGCTCGTCAACCGGCCTTGTTCCGTTAAGGCTGTCTTTTACTACCTGACAATGGTTAGAATCCATTCCAATCACGTGCCTCCACTAAAGATTTTAAAGTTCTTTGTTTTGTTTCTGCAGTACAATCTGTCTTGCCTGCGACATTTGTTTCTGATACTGGTCCATATGGTCAGCGAGATATTGTTCCCAGTTTTCATCGTTCCACAGTTCGATATGGTCCCTGACCCCGACGAGTGTAATACGGTCTTTTAGACCGGCCCTTTTTCGCAGTCTTTCGTTCAAGAGCAATCTTCCCTGGCCGTCCAGTTCGACCTTGCTTGTCAGGGCAAAGCTGATTCTCTCAAAGGCCACCGCTTCGTCGGGCGCTGTGGTTTTAGGGGCCACGGCCATGACTATCTGCTCGAAATATTTTTCGGGATACAAACAGAGTATGCCGTTCACACCGAGGACAAGATAGAAGTTGCTTCCGTGCTCATCGACATCGATTTGGCCTCTGAGCCTGTTTGAGATGAGAACCCTGTTCTTCCCATCAATCACGTGCTGATATTCACCTGTTAATAATAGCATGGCGTTCTTCCCACTCGCTATAACAAACTTGGGAAATTATACCACTTATTCCCACCAAGTCAACCTTTTAAAATGAATTTTTATGAAATTTTTGAAAATTTTATTATAGGACTATGGTTTGAGAGGTTCTAATTCACGTTAGTGAAAGTAGTTACGGGGAAAACGAGCTTTTGGCGTCGGATATTTTTTTTGTTTAACGACCAGCTATTTTTACAGAGGCCTGTGAAATTTTCAATGACCTAAGAGAAAAACCAGCAGGTTTGATTTGGCATAGGAGCTTAAAAAAAGTCTTTAATACAAAAAGAAATCAGGGAACTCGAGCCTGCATAGTGGCAGCAGCACAAAATCAGACGATTATCCTGAGGACAGTAAAGTAGGCAGCAACCAAAACAGCATCGAGGGCTATCACCGGTATTAATCTGCGATAGACATCGTTGAATCCGGTTTTGAAATACTCGTTACTGACCACATGGCAGAGATGCAGGGGACTGATCATCTGTCCCATATGACCGAAGCCGTATGCCAGTGCAACATAAGGATACATCGAACCGTGGTCGGGCAGAGCAGCTACCAGGGCTAATACAATGGGAAAGCTCGTGCCGACAAAACCAATTGCCAGGCCTGTTACAATGCCCGCTATAAATGGCAAGGTCGCCACTACAAGAACCACGGGAACTTTAAGCTGTATCAGTTCGTCGGCGATTTGGACGGCAGCTCCTACCTGGCTTAGCATATATTGAAAGACCATCACACTGATGACCAGGCCGGCTATTTTGTAATTTGGTTTTCGGCTTATGGATTTCGCAACGGTCGAAAGCTTAAGCTTTTTTGAGACAATTATGCACACAATCGATGTGATAAGAGCGATGGTCAGGGGCAGGTATTTTCCCACTGCGGATTCAAGGACCTGCGGGAGCAAAGGCAAAATCACCAGGGATATGATATATTTAACCGGTCCCCATGCGAGCATTACTATCCAGATTGGGAATGTTGCCAGCAGGAATCTGCGTTTGGTGCCGGCAGGGGGTACTTTCGATTTTATATGCAGGTCGGGATGGGTTTTTCTAAACAATAGCAGGCCTGTCAAGATCATGAAAATACCCATAGGCATCTGAAAAAGAGCAAAACGAGCATAAGAAAGACCGGTAAGGGTCATTGCCAGCATTACACCGGGATACAAAGGCCACCAGTGTTCCCAGATATGGCGAAACCAGTAGTTAATTGCCGAAAGAACGTTGCCACTGACCTTGCTATCGGAGGCGGCGGTTTCAACCATTGGCGCTGAAAAAAGGGCCCCTCCGGGCATCGGCAAAAGACCAATCAGCGCCGGCAGGGCCGCCATAGCAACAGCCGGGCGTCGGACGAGCAATTTTGCCAGTGATACAATCTCGGTGAATTGGCCACCTGCCTGCATAATCGCTGACAAACTCAAAATGAGCATCGTGATGACTACCAGACCAATAGTTTGCGGCTGGACAGCACCGGTGAGGGCGGTCAGGACGACCTGACCGCCATCGAGTCCGAACAGAAAACCGATAATGAACGCCCCAACTGCGATGGACAGAGCCAACGGCAGTTTGAGCCGGGCTAATATCAGTATCAGTGCAAAAACACCCAATGTGTATAGCAAAGCATTCATTTGTGGCTTTGTACCAGAAAGGGGCAATTAAATCAATTGGTTAGGGCTAGGTGGTTGTATTGGAAAAAAAGCGGACCATGAAAGAGAGCGGGATTCAGTAAGCAATCGCTACCTTGTAAATCTTGCCTAATGGGTCTATCCAGAATATAGTTTTTGTTTTATGTGTAACTATATGGTGCGGATAGAAAGCATATCCTCGTCGATGATGAAATGAATAGCTGTATATTCCGGTTGATATAGTGGAAGAACTAATTTGAATGTATGTGTAAATCTGGCCGCCGAAGTCGTCACTCATTACTTCATCGGGTGTGCCTCTTGTGGTAATCAGAGCATCTTTGTCTTTTCCGAGCCAGCGTTTTTCGAGTTGTGCGACAGAGTTGCAGCCGAGAAAAAGAAATAATGCAGCTAATATTACAAATTTTTTCATTCCACGACCTTTGACCTGTTTATTGTTTCTCAACCGACATCTAAAGCGGGTGAAGGGAATCGAACCCTCGTGACCAGCTTGGAAGGCTGGAGCTTTACCACTAAGCTACACCCGCGGTTGCAAATGGTTATTGCTTATTGATTATTTACTTTTTATAATTCGGGTAATTAATTATAAACATTTAAAAGTCAATAGTCAACAGTCAGTAGAAAAATGAATATTATCGAAACAGCGGCGAAAGCCAAATCAGCCTCAATCAGATTGGCGGCGGTGAAAACCGAGGTTAAAAACAGGGCATTGGCGGAAATCGCTAACACTCTGAAAGAGCGGAGCAGCCACATAGTGTCCGCCAATAAGGAGGATATTGACACCGCTGAAAAAGGTAATTTGTCGGCACCTTTGCTGAAACGGCTGAGGTTCGATGAAAATAAAATCGGAGAGGTTTGTGCGGGTATCGAGAGCTTGATTAAACTCGATGACCCGGTAGGTCAAACAATTACCGCCACGGAACTTGACGAGGGATTGGAACTTTATAAGGTGAGCTGTCCGATTGGTGTAATAGGGGTGATTTTTGAATCCCGGCCGGATGCACTCGTTCAAATCTCGACTCTTTGCCTGAAAAGCGGAAATGCCGTCCTGCTGAAAGGCGGAAGCGAGGCTAAGAACACCAATGAGATACTGGCTGAGATAATAACTGAGGCAACGGACAAGGCTGGCATACCCGAAGGGTGGCTGCAATTGCTCCACAGGCGGCAGGATGTTGCTGAGATGCTGGCATTGTATGACCATGTCGATTTGATTATTCCCCGCGGTTCGAATGAGTTTGTGCGCTATATAATGGACAATACGAATATCCCGGTGTTGGGGCATGCCGATGGGATATGTCATGTTTATGTTGACGGTGATGCTGATTTGGATATGGCGGTAAATATCGTAGTTGATTCCAAGTGCCAGTATGTTGCCGTCTGTAATGCGGCAGAGACTTTGCTGGTTGATGAAAAGATTGCAGAGGTTTTTTTGCCGAAAGTTCACAGCGTGCTGGAACGAAAGGGCGTAGAATTGCGCGGGTGTGAAAAAACAGGTTCGATAATAAATGTCAAGCCTGGAACCGATGAAGACTGGTCGGCGGAGTATCTCGATTATGTTCTTGCGGTCAGGGTTGTCAGTGGTGTTGACGAGGCAATTGAGCATATCAACCGCTATGGTTCAGGTCATACCGACAGTATTGTTACCGGCGATAGGGAAGCAGCAGAGAGGTTTATGGAGATGGTCGATTCGGGTAATGTATTCTGGAACTGCAGCACACGATTCAGCGACGGTTTTCGCTACGGGCTGGGGGCCGAAGTAGGCATAAGCACGAATAAGATACATGCCCGCGGGCCGGTTGGGCTGGAGGGACTTTTGATTTACAAGTGGAAGCTGATAGGCAAAGGCCAGGTTGCAGGCGATTATGTCGGTGGTAAGAAGAGATTTACGCATAAAAAGCTAAAAAAGGATTTTGAAATTTAGATGCGAAATTTCAGCGGCTCAAAGCGAATAGTCGTAAAAATCGGCACCAATATTCTGACTAAAGACGGCGGTGTAGATACGGGGTATTTTCGGCGGATAGCAGGGCAGATAACATCTTTGCTTAAAAGCGGCAGGCAGGTCGTCATCGTCAGTTCAGGGGCTATCGGTATGGGGGCGGGGCAGTTAGACATAGCAGGTAAAATCAAGGACACAAAGATGCACCAGGCGTGTGCGGCCATAGGGCAGCCGCTGCTGATGGCCGAGTACAGAAAATCGTTCGGGCGATTCGGTGTTACCGTCGCCCAGGTATTGTTGACGGCAGAGGTCCTGAATAACAGAAAAACGTATCTGAATCTTCGCAATTCCATCGAGACGCTGTTAAAACTCGGTGTTGTTCCTGTTTTGAACGAAAACGACAGTGTCAGCACCGATGAAATCGGCTCGGCTTTCGGCGATAACGATAAGTTAGGCGCACTTGTCGCCAGTAAAATCGATGCGGACCTTTTGATTATGCTAAGCGACATCGATGCTCTATATGATAAAGACCCGCGACGATTTCCGGATGCGGAGCAGATACATACGGTGTATGAGATAACCGATGAGATTGTTCGAAGCGCCGGGGGAAAGGGGAGCAAGTATGCGGTCGGTGGGATGAAGACGAAAATAGAGGCCGCCAGAATAGCATCCAATGCGGGGTGCCGGATAGTTCTTGCCAACGGGCGATTGAAAAATGTGATCGGCAGAATTATCGGCGGAGCGCCGATCGGGACAGTCTTTATGCCGAAACGAAAGTTAAGCAACCGTTCGAGATGGATTTTAAACAGCACAGCAGCCGGTGAGATAAATATCGATGAAGGCGATATGCGGGCGATTAAGAATCGCAAGAGCCTGTTGCCCAGCGGGATTGTCGGAGTAAAAGGGACATTCGAAGCAGGGGCGGTCGTTATGTTAAATGATAACGCCAAGGCAGTTACCAGTTTCAGCAGCGCTGAACTTAAGACGCTGGCGGGCACACACAGCAGCCAGATACAAAAACTTCTGGGTCCGGGGCGGAGAGATGTAGTTGCGATTCCTGAAGACATAGTTTTAATCGATTATTGACTGTAAGTTATTGATAAATTATTATTCGGCAGTACATAAGAGATATTAGAAGAAAACCGAACCGGCCGGAGTGGCGGAATTGGCAGACGCGCGGGATTCAAAATCCCGTCCTGGCAA
>CAZIKS010000202.1:0-6643 GCA_964539795.1 uncultured Pirellulales bacterium | reverse complement strand
TCACCAAATCGCTCAATTGCCCTGGTGTAGATTTCTTGTGCAATTGTAAGGGCATCGCCACCGGCCAAGGCCAGGCCGATAAGCTCTTCCAGCCACGTTGTGCCGGCTGTTTTGATATGCAGGCCCGCGTCAAATTCCCTTAAGGCCATACTTATCGGTTCGTAAATTGAAAATTTGTCGCTGCCGGAATGCACGCTTAATTTCAAATTCTCAGGCAATCCAAATTCATCTACGGCAAAAGCGATTACAGCAAGGTCCTGTTCAAACTCCTTAGTAAATCGGGCTATATCACCAACATAATCAACACCTTTGTTGAAACGCCCTGTGAATTTTGGTGCTATCGTCTGAGCGGGGATGTTTTGGTTGGCTATGGCCGCAAGGATGAAGAACATTTCAATCGGTGTTTGCGGCTGGTCGGTTTCATCCATTGAAACTTCGGTAATGAAATTTTCGGTGCCTTTGGCTGACTCGATATGGCGATAGATTTTTCCAGCTTCGCCAATTGCCAACAGAAATTTGTCCCCAATAGCTTTGATTTGCTCTTCGGTAATATCAAAAGTTTCATTTATTCGGTCAATCTTTAAAGAACCAACATATTTTTTGTATTTGTTAACAAAAGAAGCTACTTCTTTTTCATCGGCAGGCTGACCAATAAAGTCGGCGACATCTAATGTGAAAAAATCGCTCGAATCAATAAATAAATCAACGTTTTTCAGGCTTATATGGTCGGCATCCACATGATATGCTCCATTCCATCCCAATGCCCTAACCGCCTGGTCTGCTTCTGTACGGACATCTCCGGGTACAGTTCCAATCGTGTTGTGTTCACGATGTGATTTGTTCCATACCGGTGTAATATTAATCCCCTGCTTTTTTGCATCGACCATCGCCTGTAGCTGGGCTTTTCCCTGATGGCCGAACCTGTCGCCGATTCCGAATGAATACTTTTCTAAAATCATACTTTTAACCTATCGCTTAGTGTGTGATTACACACTGCTGCCGGATAGATATTCCTGCAATTTTTTCTCAAGCGGTTTGCGTTCGAATCTCATAAATACGGGCAGGCCGTCCTTGCCGATTGTAATCGGCGCTTCGCCCTGTACCAAAGGCCTTACATAATCACGCATTGCATCGGTGACACCATTACCACCGCTGTTTATGTATTCTTCCGGCACCTTCTTTTCACCGTTGGCCACATCGCTTAACTCCGCCAGCCCCGTGATGCATTTGTATTCTGGTCCGTCTTCGCGGACAAGTGTCACCATCTTGCCGTTTTCACCGCCCAGAGCTGCTCTAACTGCCATCTGGCCGCACATATAAGCTTCGTTGACATCGGTCAGCGAGGCAAAGTGCATAGCGCTTCGCTGATTTGTGCCCAACTTGTTGAAGCGTGCCTTTATGCCGACTTCTTTTTCAATGACCGCTTTTAGCATTTCAGCTACGCCGCCAAGCTGAACATGGCCGAAACTGTCTTTGCCGAAGGCCCCTGCATCGGCAGTAATATAGTTTCCACTTTCATTCTTGAGACCTTCGCCGGCAACAATGAAAACTCTGCTAAATTCTTTGAGCACTGCTTTTACATCGCTGACAAGTTTATCAAAGGAAAATACCGCTTCAGGCAAATATATTAAATGTGGCGCATCCTGACGGCTGCCTGCGGCAAGGCCCGTAGCAGCCGCTATCCAGCCGGCGTTTCTGCCCATTACCTCCAGAATAGTACAAGTGTCGGTTGTATAAAGCGCCTCGGTGTCCCGGCCGGCCTCGGCGGCACAGGTCGCAACATACTTGGCAACGCTGCCGTATCCCGGGCAATGGTCCGTACAGGCAAGGTCATTATCTATCGTTTTCGGCACACCAATACACACGAGTTCATAGCCGGTATCTTTTGCCAGTTTATTGACCTTGTCGGCGGTGTCCATCGAATCATTACCGCCGGCATAAAAGAAATAATGAATATCATGTGCCTTAAAGACATCAAGTATTCTTTCGTAGTCGGCTTTTGACTCTTCAAGTGATTTGAGCTTATATCTGCACGAGCCGATGGCAGCCGCTGGTGTCTGCTTTAGGGCTTCGATAGTCTCGGCCTTTTCAGCGGAGATGTCGAACAAATCCTCCTTCAACACTCCTAATATCCCGTTGGTTGCGCCTAACACACGGCCGATTTTGCCTGACTTAACAGCTTCCTGAATTACACCGCAGGCGCTCGAATTAATTACCGCCGTCGGCCCGCCGGACTGAGCCACAATAGCGTTTGGCTTTGAATTCATTGTAAATACCCCGTTATAATTTCCTTAAGATAAAGACGAAAAGCTCATCTTCACACGCAGAGTGTATAAAATTGAACTGGGAATTTCA
The DNA here is from genome assembly GCA_964539795.1 of uncultured Pirellulales bacterium. Classification (GTDB taxonomy): domain Bacteria; phylum Planctomycetota; class Phycisphaerae; order Sedimentisphaerales; family Anaerobacaceae; genus CAZTKW01. The sequence continues at coordinate 4,288 of CAZIKS010000202.1, read as the reverse complement.
AATAGATTCGGGAAAAGCATCCCAGGAGAAGAGATTTAAACGGCTGCGGCTTTATGTATAATAGGTTGAATATCGCTCCATGGCATCCATCAAAGCTTTTACATTTTCAAGCGGCACACCGGGATAAAGCCCATATATCATCATAAGGCCGCCCTGCCTGCTCCCGAGTTTTTCAACCTCTTCACGAATCAGGGCGTCTATCTGGGCGGGACTGCCGAAACGTGTGATTTGCTGACGGTCGATATCGAGGTCGATACAGATTCGCCCTGCCAGGTACTCGGCGAGCCAGTCGATTCCGTTTACGAGGTCCTGTGGATTGATTATATCCGCGCGGCAATCGATAATATCGTCTGCAAGGTCACGGATATCACCATCGCAGTGCATATGCACAATGCACCCACCCTGGTGTACCGCATCCATAAGACGTTGATAGCTGGGTTTGATATACTTTCGGAACTGCTGCGGCGAGAGCATTGGCCCAATCTGCATCCCAAGGTCCTCGGGATAGCTCATCCATTCGGCGCCAAGGTCGATATAATGCTGCACAATCGCCAAATTAAAGTCCTCGACCATTCGGATGAGCTTGTAGAGTTGCGGCCGCTCATCTGCCATATCGAACAGGAGATTTTCGTATCCACGGATGTCGGCGAGCAGTTGAAATGTGTGGCCATGCTGGAGACCATCGTTGGCAAGCCGTCCTATGGCCTTGGGTTTGCGTGAATTTTTGGCGACTCGCTCCCAGTCGGCCGGCCCCATACGGAAATTTTTGTCCGGATCGGGTGGTACATAACTGTCAAAGTCATCCCAGCTCTCAAGAGGATGCTTTGTAACTGTACCGACGATTCCGTCATCTGTTGTTTCCCAGAGGCAGCCCCAGGGATCGGCGTAAGGCCGGCCTGCACGCTCCCAGGGTTCGTATTCAGGCACAATTTTTTCCAGTGTCTTCTCAAAATTCGGAAAGAGAAACCGATGCGATGACATCAGTTCGACCAGTGCGTCCTGCCGATAGTGGTGCCAGCATGCCGAGTTGATGTGAAAATCCATCGGAATGTACTCGGGTCGTTCGAAACGAACAGCACGCAAAAGATTTTCGTGTTCGTCAATCATATCTTAATAAACGTTTTTTTCCTATACATCCAGAACAGAATCAGCCATATAACTGCAAATGCCGTTAGTTCCTGCACAAAATCATTCCACTGTCCCAAAAACCTGCTAAGTCCAGCCACAAATATGTTCCCAATGTTTTTAAAATCAAACAGGTGCACCGCCACGTAAACTGCAATCGCATTGGACCCGATTACGACAAAGCCAAAAGCCCATTTTCGCAATTGCCATACATCTATAACCAGATAAAACAGTGCCAGCAGCAGATAGCTCCACCCAGCTGCGAAAAGAACAAAGCTGCTGGTCCATAAGCGCTTGATAATCCCGAACCAATGGCCCCATATCAATCCCAGCAACAAACATACAATGCCTGCTGCCAGCAGCCACAGGACCTTATCTGTCTTACTCTTTTGCGAGCGCAACAACTGACCCGCAAATACTCCCAGCATCACCGTGCAGGTGAATGTGATAATGCTCAAAATCCACGAAGCATACCCCGTTTCGCCCCACCGTCCGAGCAGCAGTTTGTCTAAATAAATTGCCAGGTTCCCATCCACTGTCAACACGCCCGCACCATGGCCCTGCACAGGTACCCACGACATCAGTGCCCAAAACAGCAGCAGCAATCCTGCCGTCGTTATCATTTGCCACAGGATTCTCATATTTAACATTATAATCGAGCTGAATAGGTATCCTGCCGCTATCGCTCCGAGTACATAGCCGTAGATATGGAGATTCGGCAGGTCATAGGCCAGCAAATCCCCCTGTGCCACTATACCCAGTACGGACAAAATTATCGCCCGCCTGATTATGTGAAAATATAGTTTTCTCCTGCTCTCACCCCTTGCCAGCCGTTTGTTGAGCGAAAACGGCATTGCCGCGCCTACGATAAAAAGAAACAGCGGCATAATCAAATCCCAGGCGTGAAAACCTTCCCATTCGACATGTTTAAGTTGTGACAGCAAGGCCTTCGAAAACTCACTGTTCGGGCTCCTGCTCAGCAGTTCGTTGAATATCCTGCCGCCCCCGATAATCCAGAACATATCAAAACCGCGCAGCGCATCCAGCGAGGTCAATCTTGTACTGGCGGCAGTATTACAATTGTTTGTATTCATCCGGTTCAGGAACGTCAGATATCCAGAGCAAAGGCCGGCTTTTTCGTTTTCCATTTACCTCCGGTAAAATCAGGACATTTCACCGGGGCGCTGCCATTGGCGATTGATTGCTCCGACAATGGGCCGGTAACGCACATTAAAACCGAATCATAAATGTCAATAGGCATTTGCGTTTTGTTGCGGACGGCATTGGTCAATAGTTTCATTTCCAGATAATCGGTCCCGCCGTGACCTAATTGAAGCTGTTTGTCAACAGACGTATCTTCGTGCCCCGTCGGGCTGACTTTACCCTGCATCACTTTCCACCAGATATGGTCATATTTCTCCTGATACGGCCCAAAGGGTTCCCACTGATGGTATTCGGGGCTTTTGTCTTTGAGATAGATAGAATCTCTCTGCTCATTATAAATCCCTCGCGTACCTTGGATTGACCAGCGGTTATCATAAGGCCTTGGAAGCTGCATATCATAGTTGTCAACAATGGTCTTCCCTTTCTTAGTCCTGATAATGGTGGTAACGATATCACCCTGGGCGTATTTTCGTTTGGAGTTGGGGTGGTCGGGACCGAATTTATGAATAAAGTAGTCATTGATAGAACGCGAATCAGTCGCAGTGGCCGTAACGTAGTCGTAATAATCGCCGCAGCCGATGTCCATCCAGCTTATCACAGGCCCGAGCTGATGGCTCGGATACTGGTCCCGATTGCGATTTACGAGGTACTTGGCCGCCCAACGGTCCTTTCCTGTCTCCGCATCGAAAAAGAAGTGGTCAATGCAGTCATGCGAGTGCGCACAATGACAATGAACGATTTGGCCAAATAGCCCTTTACGGATTATATTCAACACTGCAAGGTTGTCCCGCCGAAAGCTCCAGTTTTCCATCATCATACAGGGCACCTTGGTCTGCTCGTAGGTTTTTACCAGCTCCCAGCACTCTTCGATGGTCTGTGCAGCGGGAACCTCAACGCCAACATATTTCCCGGCTTTCATTCCATAGACCGCCATCGGTGTATGCCATCCCCAGGGTGTCGTGATGATAACAGCATCGAGGTCGTCCCTGTCCATAAGCTGCTTAAAGACGTACTCGTCTTTAGAGTAGCCCTCCGGTTTTATCTGGTCGGCTTTGACAACCATCTCCTGGGCAAAGGCAAGTTTTTCTTTGTCAATGTCACAAAGAGCGCCAATTTTGACGCCCCTTATTGTCAGCAACGCCCTGAGCAGTGCCTTCCCGCGATTGCCCATCCCGACTATGCCGACCCGAATGTCTTTGTCGTCGGCAAGGGATTCGGCCTTACCAATACCTGCAGCGGTCAATGCCAAAGAAAATGTTGCAGCAGCATTGGTCTTAAGAAATTCTCTGCGATTAATGTTAGCCATAATTGTCCTCCTTTAATCTATTCCTTAATATTATAAATGCGAATATTCTCCTCGAAGAGCAGCCGCTGTCTCAAAAATACAGGAAATCTTCTCGTCACTTACCTTTTCATCCATATTTATACAGCACAGGCCCGTCAGATGAGGCTTCGCCGAATCAGCCACAAGCCTGCGAATTGTTTTTTCTATTTCCGAAACGCTTTCGTCTATGATTTCAACCGGGCTAAGCCTGATATTTAGAAATGTATTCGGCAGTGCCTGTCGAAGCTCTTTTACATCGCCTCCCCAGCCGACATCCAGCCAATCAAGATTTGGTAATTTAGCGAAGCTTTGAGCATATCGATGGGGGTCGGGGCCGCAAAAATGAATACCGAAAGGTCTGTATTGTTTGGACCATTGGGCGTCATACTTAAATAGAAATTTTTCATAATCGGCGACAGAAATCATTGTATGGGAGCATTCGCTGTGCACAAACACCGCTGGTTCAAGGTGACGGACTGTCCTGTTAACACTGATTGACGTGGAACCTGTTTTTTTCTGCAGCTGCTGTGTGAACTTTTTAGTGACCCTGGCAATTTCGTCAAAAAAACGCCCGACATCATCAGGTTTATCAAACATATCTATAAATAAATTCTCTCCGCGAAGGTCCATAGCCAGATTCAGAATAGCTGCAACACCCACATCGCCAACAACATA
>CAZIKS010000201.1:2921-6723 GCA_964539795.1 uncultured Pirellulales bacterium | reverse complement strand
AACGTTTTTGGCCGACAACGCAGGCATCGGGCTTTGCAGCCGGCCGCAATAGAGCCGGTTTTGGGATAGGCTCTTACTCGTTCAGTACAGGCACCTTGACCATCTTAACGGTCTCGCCGTCCGAAAAAGCCACCGGAGCGAAGTTCTCAGGTGACATTGGCGGTACAACAACTGCGGTCATCTGGCGGTACTCATGAAGCGTCACCTCGCCGCCGGCAAGGTCAAGCGGCTCGGCCCACGTGCCGTAGCGCCTGCGCCTGTAGCAAAGCACTTTTGCCTGTCGTTTGATTTGTATCCGCTTGGTTGAGGGTGGCTGTTCCGTTGTGCCCATTGTTATTAGCATCACGTCTTTTTCGCCGCAGATTGTTAAAGCTCCGGCGTCGGACGCAGCGACCAATTCCCTTTGCCAACTTTTACCGTCATAGTGAAGAACTCCGCCGAGCCCCCACGCCGTTAGGAAAACCTCATCCTCACCGACTGTCACAACCGAGCCCGGTATCCGGAAGGATTCGTTTTCGCTGACGTCGAGTTTCGCCTTTGGCTCGGCTAAAATAACTTTGGCCGGAGCCCATTTTCCCCCGTCGAACCAGCTGCAAAGCAGTCCCCGGTCATCCTGCCAGAATACGGCGGCTTGCCCCCGGAAATAAGTAATCCTTGGCTGTTGATAACTGTAAGTGTTGTAGGTAAAAGGTTTTTCGGCGCTGCCCGGCACCATAGATGACTTGCCGCTGTACCACCAGTTTTTTCCGTCATCGTCGGAGAACCTGCAGCCGACGGCCAACCGCCGCAATCGGTCAACCGAGCCCCAAGTGGCCCAAAGTCGGCCTTTCTTGGGGCCTCTTAGAAGCCTGATGACCGATGCCGCCGAACCGCAGTGACGAATGTCATAATCGAGGATGCTTGCCCATTGTCTCCGTTCCCAGCCGTTGCCGGTGAAGGTATATTTTGTCAGGTGCTGTCTGGGTGTAACAACACCAGGGCCGGCACAACCCTGTCCGCTTGAAATAGCAACCGAATCTCCGCGGGCATCTACCACACTGCCGCGGCTGGTGCCGTGGTCGAAATTCCTGGCGACAGGCGTAGGTAGAACAGACCAGCTTTGCCCCCCATCGGCCGATTCCATTACAACCGGAATATAAGGACGCTCTTTTCCCTCGGTGTATCCGACAATGAGGTGCTGGTTATCGGCTGCCCCAATCCATCCGAATGGCACGACAGAGCCATTTGCAATTTTCCTCGCCGGCTCAAGCTCTATGGCGGAACGGTCGGGTTTGTAATCTTTTGAAAGACTCCTGATTACAGGTTTTGAACCAAACTCAAAAGAGGGGGTTTTCATAGCTGTCTTATCCTGATGCACTTCAAGATTGTTTGGTGTGTCTTTTTGCACCACACGAACGTTGTCCACTCGAACACCGGCAGTTTCCCTTGCTTTGCCGATTAGATAAATATTAGTGATTTGTTTCAGGTCGAGTCCGCGTATGCGCTCGGCCGCTTTTAGGTCAAGTTCAAGTGTTACCCATTCATCTGCCGGAACATTAAAAATGCGAACTACTGGCGGCTCAATTATTTCGTCCTCCAGTGTCAGCCATACTTTGAGTGGCCTATCGGTTTTGAAATCAACCCATAACAAGTCGTAATCGGACCAGTCTCGCAGGTCTGGTTGTGTGTATGCAAGCCACTGAAAAGTGTTCAGTATAACTGAAGCTTCCGCCGCACTTTTACGCAGAATGGGATAATATCGCTGCTGAAACGCTGTTCGCAGAAAGCTCGCATGTGCAGGGCCGGGCTGTACGCCGCCGACCAGTGCCTGCACGCCTTCGGTGCTGTCGCCCTTTCGACACTGCCATGTCCATATACGGTCGCCAGCGCCGAACTCGAAATTCGCCCAGAAGTCGCATCCGTCCTCAACACCCTTAATTTCACACCATGATTCACCCCTCTTGGAGGCAAGTTCCTCAATCTCAAAACCAAGAATCAATTTGCTTTTATAACCGCAGGCGTCTGACGACAACAGTAGCCATACTAATACGAAAGCCGGAATAAAACATGAATTCTTCATTTTTACTTATCCTCATTTTGATGAGTTTTTATCCCCCACGGTTTTCGAACAGGCTAATAATACTCAAAACTACTGCACAATTCCACCCTCTGTTATAAATTTTTTAAAAATTCGGTCTTTACCGCTGAGACTATCATGTTCAAGCCTGCGAATTCTATGTTTTTTTGCCTGTAACGGATTCTTGCTTATTTCCCGGCTTTTGTTTATAATCCCGTTTCTTAGAGTTCCTGAATTTGAAAAGAAAATTCTATGAAAGCAAATCTTAAAGAACAGTTGCAGCTTTTGAGACGAGGCGCCGCTGAGATTTTCAATGAGGCCGAACTATCTGAAAAGCTTGCCGAGGCGGCTAAACAGCAGCGGCAATTGCGAATCAAACTCGGCCTGGACCCGACTTCTCCGGATATTCATCTCGGCCACACTGTCGTGCTGCGAAAGATGCGCCAGTTCCAGGACCTCGGTCATAAAGCGGTGTTGATAATCGGCGACTACACTGCAAGAATCGGCGATCCTTCCGGCCAAAACACGACCCGCCCAATGCTATCGAGTGAACAAATCGAAGAAAATGCAAAGACGTATCTCGAACAGGCGGGCAAAATCCTGGATACTTCCGAAGCTAAACTCGAAATACGCCATAACAGCGAATGGCTGGCCGAGCTTAGGTTGGCCGACATTATTAAACTGACGAGCAATATGACCGTGGCGCGTATGCTCGAAAGAGACAGCTTTGAATTGCGATACAAAGCCGGTGAACCCATAGGAACTCATGAATTTCTGTACCCCCTTATGCAGGGGTATGATTCAGTTATGGTACAAAGTGATGTCGAATTAGGCGGAACCGACCAGACATTCAACAATCTCGTCGGAAGAGACCTGCAAAGAATGGATGGCCAAAAACCACAGGTTGTAATTACAACACCGATTCTTGTCGGTTTGGACGGTAAGGAAAAAATGAGCAAATCCAAGGGAAATTACATCGGCGTAACTGATGAGCCGGCCGATATGTTCGGCAAGGTTATGAGTATATCCGATGATATGATGGAGAATTACTTTACGCTTGTAACCGACCTGCCGACCCAAAAAATAGCTGAACTTGTAAACCCCGCCAAAACACACCCGAAGCAGGCCAAGGTCCTGTTAGGCAAAGCAATTGTCTCTCAGTTTTACGATGACACTACCGCCGAGGCCGCCGCCGTTGAATTTGATAAGGTCTTCGCACAAGGCCAGTTGCCGGACGACATCCCGGAAATTGAAGTGGCTGCTGAGCCTGTGATGGCGAGCAAACTCGTATTGGCCTGTAATCTGGTACCCTCGGGAGGTGAGGCCAAAAGGAAGATAAAACAGTCGGCTGTGCGTATTGACGGCGTTAAAATCAGTGACACTAACGCCAAAATTACACCTAAAGACGATATGATTGTCCAGGTCGGCAAACGAAAATTTACCCGTTTGAAAATCAGTTGAAAATTATGGAATTACCAAAACTTCAAAAACCTGATAGATATGTCGGCCTGTATATATTTGATTTTGGCGACCATACGGGCATTGGCTTTACCGCTCAGGAAGTGGCAGAACTTCTGGAAAGTGAAAAATACAGGAACGGCAAAGTCTACAAGATATACAAGGCTCATCCCGACGGCAGACTCGAATTAAAGGGCGTAAGGGCGGAGATTTTCCAGCTTGAGGCGGGCATGTTCTTTTATTCAGACGGCCTGGAGACCACAAGAGCCGATTTCAAGAGGCTTGTTG
>CAZIKS010000201.1:0-2911 GCA_964539795.1 uncultured Pirellulales bacterium | reverse complement strand
GCCCTGCAGGGCAAAGGTGCATTTAGCCAAATACAATGAAGATAAGTTTGTTGTAGCCCTTATTTATCCTGCTGAGTATGATGAAGAGGTAAGCCGCTGGCTTTTGGACGGCGGGTATAAAACTGCTGGTGCTGCAGAGGGTGGAATAGAGGCGGTACAAAGGTATTACGACGATAAACCGCAGATTTTAGACAGGCATCAGTTGTTCGGAAAAGTCGAATTGGCCAGTAGAACAGGCGAAGAGTTATTAGCCGGCCTGAAACTGGCTGTACAAAGATGATTTCGTGAAGTCGGAATGTAAAGCGCATAACAAACTAATAGCCAAAGACTTATAAATGCCTATTCGCACTAAAATAAATTCATTTATTGGTTTTTTAGCGGGAGGGTTGCTTTCGATATTCGGCGGAAACTGTGGCAAACCCACCGCAGACGACTTTGGGCAGATGGAGTTTAAGACCAGCACGCAGCATTTAGGTGTCCGTTTTACCGAGCGGATTCGCCGGGTCTTTCGATTCAGATGGCTTAAAAGATTTTAGTTTCAAAAAGAACTTTAATAAGCAGGTTTTTTTATGGCTGAGTTTAATATTATACCAGCGCCGGGTGAGGCTCCCAGCCTTAGCAACAACGCCCTTAAAGTATTGCAAAGCAGATATTTAGTCAAAGACCAGCGGGGCAAATGTATAGAGACACCGGCCGAGCTTTTCAGCAGGGTGGCTTTTCTGACCGCCCAGGCCGAAGCCAAATACGTGGCCACCAGCAGCGACGTAAAACAATGGCACAGAAGGTTTTACGACTTGATGGCCTCGCTGAGATTTTTGCCCAACTCTCCTGCGCTGATGAATGCCAACAGGCCCAACGGCGTGCTCAGCGCCTGTTTTGTACTGCCGATTGAAGATAGTATCGAAGCGATATTTGAGACGATTAAGCAGACCGCCCTGATTCAAAAGGCTGGCGGCGGGACCGGTTTTTCCTTCGACAAATTAAGGCCTACCGGCGACCTTGTGGCCTCCAGCGGCGGTACGACATCAGGGCCGCTCAGTTTTTGGCGGGTGTTTTCCGAGGCTACCAACGCAATTCAGCAGGGGGCTTTTCGGCGCGGTGCAAATATGGGCATGATGAGCTTAAGTCATCCTGACATATTAAAATTCCTTCACGCCAAACAAAACCTGACGGCCTTTACAAATTTCAATATTTCCGTCAAAATCACCAAAGACTGGATGAAAAAGCTGCTCGACTCCGAACAAAGCCTGCACGTAGTGGAAAATCCACGCACCCAACAGCGCTATTTATTGCCTAAAAATCTTGATATTTCGAGGTATTCGATAAATGACCTGCATAAACTGCCCGACAAGAAGAGGGGCGCAGCCGGGCAAACGGGGCAATTTTATACTATTGGCGACATCTGGAAAATGATAGTCCATTGCGCTCATGAAACCGGAGAACCGGGAATAGCTTTTATCGACCGAATAAACAAGGACAATCCCACTCCATCGCTTGGGATAATCGAGGCCACTAATCCGTGTGGTGAACAGCCTTTGCTTGCTTTTGAGGCGTGCACACTGGGAAGCATAAATCTTGCCAGATTTGTAAAGCCTTACGCAGGCAGAAGAAAAGAAGATTCTGCAGGCCAAATCAGTCTTGCCGACGGCAAAGCTGAGATGGACTGGGGAGAACTGGCTAAGACCGTTAAATTGGCAGTACGATTTCTGGATAATATCCTCGATGTTTGCAGTTATCCGGTCAGGGAAACCGTCCGGCTGGCCCAGGGAAACCGCAAAATTGGGCTTGGAGTAATGGGTTTTGCAGATTGCCTTTTTTTGCAGGGAATGGCGTATGACAGCGAGGAGGCGGTTGATTTTGGTGAGAGTGTGATGAAGTTTATTAATGAAAACGCCCGGGAAGCAAGTGGTAAGCTGGCGGATTTGCGCGGGCCATTTCCGAACTGGAACCAGAGTACGTGGAGAACTGAAAAAGGCAAGAAAGTACGGAATGCTTCCATTACGTGCATAGCTCCGACCGGTACGATAAGTATAGTAGCGGACTGCAGTTGCGGAATTGAACCGGTGTATTCGCCGGTATTTTTGCGGCAGATACTTGACGGTTCGAAAATGCTGCAAATCAATCCGATTTTCAAACAGATTGGCGAACAAGCCGGTTTTTATGATAAAAAGCTGGAAGGGAGGATTGCAAAGTCTGGCAGTATTCAGAAAATCCAGCAAATACCTGCGAAAGTGAGGAAAATTTTCAGGTGTACGTACGATATTAAGCCGGAATGGCATATTCAGATGCAGGCGGCTTTTCAGAGGCATTGCGATGCGGCGGTTAGTAAGACGATAAATTTCCGAGAACAAGCAACTGAAAGTGCGGTTGATAAGGCTTTTATGATGGCGTATAAGCTTGGCTGTAAAGGGATTACGATATATCGCAAGGGCAGCCGTGAGCAGGAGCCGATGAGTCTTTCTTAGGCTATGGCAGGGGAGCACATTTAGAATCGAGGGGGATTTTTTTCAAGCTCTATCTCCTTGAAAAATAAGCATTTACATTGATAAGTAAGGCGGGAGGATTTGGTTTAAAGGAATTTTTGTGTTGCGGCCGATAATAGCTTAGTTAATAAAGTTTTTCTCCCCTCCGGGAAACATCGAACAGCGGATGATGTTCGATGTTTCTTTTTTTGCGCTGAAAATGGGGGTTGTTGGATTTTTGTAACCCTTGATTTTGGTCTAAAAATGGGGGTTGTTTTGTGTGGGGGGATTTTGGGCACCCTTAATATTGAGCTAAAAATGCGGGTGGGGGTTTAAAAAAAGTCAAAAAAATCAAAAAAAAACGACAAAAAAACAAAAAAAGTTAAAAAAAGCGGAAAAAATGAAAAAAATGCGAAAAAATGACCCGTTTTATTGTGTGTTTTTGTAAA
>CAZIKS010000200.1:0-6819 GCA_964539795.1 uncultured Pirellulales bacterium | reverse complement strand
TAAAATGCAACCCTTTATAGACAAAAATGTTAAATTATTTTTCAGGAACGACTAAGTAATATCCATAAAAAATATCTTTGAAGCGGACCAAATGCCTTCTTTATGGTTCTTTGTCTTCCGGTTCTCATAGGTTCGGTCTGTTCCAGAGCATTTCTTTTCAGGTGATATTTACCTTGCCGGTTAACATTTTAAGATGTGGTTCAGGATAGCCGGAATTTGATGTTTTGCTTATAGTCGGGACAGTTTTTTTTCCCCAACCTTAGGTTTAATCGAACAAAATTTTATTTAATTTTTTACAAAAAACATTTTATTATTGACCATTTGGTCAGTTTTGACTAAATAGTCAATATTATGAAGGCTAAGTTCCAGAAAGTAAGTAAAAACAGGCGTCAAAAAAGAAGCTCCGGGACCCGAAGAAGGCTCAAAGAAGCTGCCTTAGGGGTGTTCAGTGAAAAGAGTGTTGACGCTGCAACGGTTGAAGATATTACCGATAAAGCTGACTTGGGCAAGGGTACTCTCTATCAGCATTTTGAGGACAAGGAGGAAATTGTTGTTACGTTGGTGGGAGATGCTGTTGCTCATTTGATTGAACGTATTCGAGCTTATGAATCTGTACCCGAAACCCTGGAAGAAATGCTGGAGCATTTATTGAACGCTCATTATGAGTTTTCTGTTGATGCCGCAGAGGAATTCCTACTCCTTTTTCAGGGAAAGATATTGCTGAAACTTCAATCCGATACCATGGATGAACTGGAAGAGCCTTATATGCGGTATTTGAAAGAGATTGAAGAGCAGGTTTCAATCTATCTTTCGCCCCGAATAGCCCCTTTAAAGGTTCGCCGTTTGGCATGTGCTGTAGCGGGGTTTGTCTTTGGGTTTCTCTCATTTGCCATGATTGGCATGACTTCAGAAGAACTTGAAAAAAGCATCGAACCTCTGAGACGGGTTTTCGTAAGGAGTTTAGCCGCCTTTCTTGGACGATAAAATTTGATATGAGAGTAGTCCTTGGGATTCGGAACCTTAAAAAAATACGGGCAAATTATGGATTATGGAATTAACATGGCAGAAAAGAAAACAAAAGAGAAAAGACTTTCACCGGCTGAGATAGAGGAATTAAAAGCTATGTTGTTGGCAAAGCTATATGAAATCTTAGGCAATGTCGTATCTATGGAAGATGAAACATTGCGAAAGGAAAACAGCAATTTGTCAAACATGCCGACTCATATGGCTGACATTGGAACGGACAACTTTGATTTGGAAAACACGCTGAATCTTATGGAAAGTGAGCGGAAAATCCTTGCAGAAATCGACGATGCACTCGGTCGTATTGAAGATGGCACATATGGAATTTGCGAAGGAAGTGGCGAGCTGATTCCAAAAGAGCGATTGCAAGCTATTCCATGGGCAAGATATTGTGTAGCTTATGCCGGCTTGTTGGAAAAAGGCCTTGTGGTTCGGGAAGATGATGTCGATGAAATAGATTCTGAAGATAAGGCTGATGAGCAGAAGGGTGATAATTTAAACTTTGCAGAAGATTGAAAATACCATGGAAAAAATCGGGAAAGGATTCATACTTCCAAGCAGCGCTTTTACAATTAAACGCAGCCAAATCAGATTATACAATTCTTGCGACAGAAAGCCTGAAATCGGCGATATTGTTTACGGGGTAGTTTGCAGAATTGGACAGCATTCGTCTCTTGAAAATGTTTCCGGCCGAATACATATGATATACGATGGCACAAAGGCGCTCTTTGTGTTCGGGAATAGATATGCTCCCGATTATTATGAAGGTTTTGTACCTGAAAAAATATCGGAAGAAGTTGATATGATTGCTCGTTCCGGAATAATAGGAACAGTTAAGACTAAAAATTCCCTGATAAAGGACCCCACTAAAATAAGACTTCTGGGGTATGTTTGCGATGAGTCAGGCAATGTCTTAAATACGAGAAAATTTCCACTTATAAAACCCCGGATTAAAGTAAAAAAACATCCAAGAGCAAAATTGATATTGGTTTGCGGTACCTCTATGAACTCCGGAAAAAGTATGGCCGCCGCCGCTTCCTGCTGGGCTTTGACATTGATGGAGTATAATGTTCGGGCTGCGAAGGTTACAGGAACTGCCAGTCTTAAGGATATCCTGCTCATGAATGATTCGGGGGCTCAGCACTATGCAGATTTTACCTACCTTGGGTACCCTTCGACTTATTTACTTGAAAAGCAGGAACTCATTGAGATTTTTAATCAGTTGGATTTGAAATATGCCAACAATCCGAAGAACTTCTGGGTTGTTGAACTTGCTGATGGAATAATTCAGCGGGAAACGCGTATGTTGCTCGAATCTGAGGTAGTAAGGTCAAGGATTTATAAGCTGATTTTTTGTGCCAACGATGCTTTTGGGGCAATTGGCGGCTTGAATATTCTGAAAAATCTCGATTTAACTCCGGATGCGCTTTCGGGTGTTTGCTCAAGTTCACCCTTACATGTCAGGGAACTTAAAGAATTTACTGACATCCCTGTTTTTAATAGCGCTGAACCGGACAGAAATAACCTGCAAAAAATTTTGTTTGAACGGGTAAAAAATTAAAAAATAAAATTGATGTTTTAAAATTTTTTGTATTGAATTCTATTGATATAAGTTAAAATTGGATATGGCAGGTTATTGGATTAGCCTGTTTACTTATAATTTTATTCAAGGATGTTTTAAAATGGCTAAGAAGAAAGCTAAAAAGAAAGTAACAAAGGCAAAGAAGAAAAAATAATTCCTTGATAATTTCAACTCAAAATAAGCCGTCAATGCTTATGTGTTGACGGCTTTATTTTTTTGAAACAACCGGCTTTAATCACTAAATCATAGCATTATTATCGCTTATCTTCCGGATTTATTTGAAGAACATAAGATTCAATAAATCAAAACAGAAAGAAATTCGGCTGATAATATAATGGCAATCCTTGTTTGGCAAAGATAACATCAAAAATTGGTTTGATTTAGCAGCATATCCCCATATATAAAAAAATAGGAGTAACTCGGGTCTTGAGAAAATTGACCGGCCGATAAATGGTATTATAACCGCTCGCTGCATGCTGCTGAGACGGCAGCAGATGGGGCCGGTGAGTTATAATAAGGCTTTTCTTGCGAATCCGGCAAATCATCCGGAATAAGTTCTTCTATTGTCTTACCCATTTGACTGCTGATTCTCTCTATCCAGTTGACCATAGCTTTGACAACGTTAGGGTCGAATTCATAGCCGGCCGAATCAACTAAAATATGAATTGCCTCCGCAACTGACCTGGATTGATGGTACGAACGATTTGAGGTAAGGGCGTCAAGTGTATCAGCTACGGCCATAATGCGCGCCCCAAGAGGTATTGAGGTTGCCGATAAGCCGTCAGGATAACCTTGTCCGTTCCATTTCTCATGATGGTGTCGAACGATGGCCATTTCTCGCCCGAGAAACTCCATCTTACTGAGGATTCGAACCGCAATAAGTGGATGCTGCTCAACAACATTGTGTTCATGCCGGGTTAGAACGTCCGGTTTGGACAAAATTGAATCTGGTACGCCTATCTTGCCTATGTCATGAATCATGGCTGCTCGTCTGATTACTTCAATCTGTGTCGGAGCAATTTTCATGGCACCGGCAATACTGACCGAATAATGCATTACATTTTCCGAATGTCTTTTGGCATAAGTATCTTTAGCTTCGAGTGCCTGGACTAATCCCCAGATGCTTTGAATGAACATCTTTTCGGATTGCTCTGAAAGGCCGGCTATTCGTCTTTTAAGCTTTTTAATCTTATCGATGTCTATCTCGTCTGCTTTCAGAAGCTTTGACATGGTTTCGTCCCATATCTTAACGCAGTTTCGTCCGGAGCTTTTCGCTTCATACAAAGCAAGGTCGGCCCTGCGTGTCACCTCACTGACCGAATCTCCGCTGTCTGGTAACCATTCTGCTATCCCGCAACTGATTGTCATTGATATGTTTTCTGCTATATTAATCTCCTGGACTTTAGCTCGAAGCCTCTCTAATAAGATAAAAGCATCTTTTACTTTTGTTTCCGGCATGAGAACCACGAATTCATCGCCGCCGTAGCGGGCCAGTATATCGGCTTCTCTCGTGTTGTTTTTCATACTTTTTGCTAATTCTATGAGTGCATTGTCGCCGACGGAATGCCCAAGTATATCATTGATTGCCTTAAAATTATCCAGGTCTATGATTCCGACGGAGAACGAGCGTTTGTAGCGTTTTGCACGGGCACATTCGGCTTCGATTTTATCCTCAAGAAGTTTTCTTGACCCCACTTTCGTTAGAGCATCGGTTAGCGAAGTTAGTCTGGCTTCCAGGTACAGTCTCGCGTTGGTCAGATGAGAATTCAACAATTCTCTTACTAATCTGGCTTTGAAGTGTATCAGCTCTTTGTTTATGGCTGCTGACGGCTCCAAATCACAAATACATAAGTGTCCGGATAAAAGGTTGTTTGGATTACCGGAGCTTTCTTGTGAACTATAAGTAGTAAGTGGGATAACCACTCGTGGCGGCTCGACTCCCTCTTGTTGGCATACATGGGGAATACAGGTATGGTCTAACTCGCAGCCTTCATAAGATACTCCGGAGTCGTTAAGGCTTCTTAGGTCATCCTCCGAGCAAACACATCCGTTAAAGCTTATAAGCGGGGAATTTTGCGGCCCCGTTTCATTACTATGAAGAAAGAGAAGACATTTTTTGGCCTGGAACAGCTTGGGCACTTCGAGGGTGATTGTGTTGACAACTTCATCCAACTCTATGCTTTTGATACAACTCGATAGTGCTGCGACCTGCTCGGCTGCCGCGCGGTCTTCAACAAGCTGCTGCTCCAAAACGTCGCGAATCGAGAGCATTCCCACCACGTTTTGCTCTTCGACGATAGGTAAATGACGAATTCGATTTGCAGCCATTATCTCTCGTGCTTTGCTGTTCTGAGTCCCTGGTGGACATGAAATCACTTCTGGTGTCATTATTTCACCCACGGTGGTATGCTCAACGTCTGCCAGCGAGGCGACCGCCTGATTAACTATGTCCTGCTCCGTGATAATTCCTAAAAATTTGTTCTCATCATCGGTTACAATAAGGCAGGCAACTATATTAGCACGCATTTTTATCGCTGCTGCGGCAACAGTTTCATTTGAGTTGATTGTCACTATCTTCCTGGGAAGTTCGGCATTAACATACATTTTATTTGTCCTTTGAAGGATTCTCGTGGTTTCCGGCTACTGAAGCTGAACGCTAATCTGGCTTTTTGCTGGATTTATCGACATGAACTATAAGCGACTTTAATATTCCGTCGCAATTCTATGGCTTGAAATCAGTGGAATTGACGTGGTACCAAATATTGGAAATGTAAGGTTATTTACTACGTCCGAATAGTTGTCAGTTTTCTCGTAATTGATTAAGCACGGCCCTGCGTACTTTTCGAAAAGGATTGGCGATGAGTCGATGTATCTTTATCAATGGAATTGTCGGATATGATAGAGGTCTTTCTTCCGGCCTCAGTAGTTCGGGGCAAAAGCGGCGCTTGTGTTTGTATATGTGGTATATATCGGCTTTTATCAATTCCTTTTTGATAAAACTGACAAGATGTCGAACGCCGAAAAGACGGCCTTTCAAATGTAACGATATCTGAAAATCAATTAGGTACGGTTTTCCATCGTTGCCGTGAATGATATTCCCATGCTTGTTCGTGTCGAGGTATACGATATTTCTTTCATGTATTTGCTGCAGCAGTTCCTTAAGGTTATCAAAGAAATCTTCCGGAAGATTTTGCTCTTCGTCAAGACTGCTCCCCTCGATGTACTCATACAAAAACCCCGTTTTGTTGTAATGGCAAAGTACTTTTGGCACCTGGGCTATGTCGCTCAGATGGCCCGATATCGAAACCTCGTGGTTTCGGAGAAATTTACCGAACCACGACAGTGGAAGAAATAAAAAATGCTGCTTGCGGCCTAATTTCAAAACGAGCTTCGCCGGACATGGCGAGTTTGCTTCTTCTGTGCTGCCGTTTGAAAGATAAAGACTCGTAGCTGCGAAAAAATCATGCTTCATAACCTTCTCCAGCTTATAATGATGCTGGTTGTATGTTATTGTCTCCGGCAGTCCCTTATCGCCGCATGCAAGAAGGTGATAGCCGAACTTACGTCCCATCAGCAAAATCCTTTAATTATCTGTCCGGTTACCGCTGGTTTCCTGTCGCCTTAAAAAGCTGCTTTATAAAGATTACGTGTATTTTCTTTCCGTCCGCAGGAACTCTTTCCCGGCGGCGAATAACAGGTTTTTCATGGCCGTCTTTGATAACATCTTGAATATTTGACTAACAATGCTATAAGGCCAATCATCTCTTTCAAGCTTGCACATAGCTTTGAACGATAGCCGAGAAACTAACTGCAAAATAATCAATTGTCAATAATTAATTATCAAAAAGTTTTCCGCATTATGGCCTGAATTCCGGGACACTATGAAGAAAAATATTTACTGAAAACAGAAGAACTCCTGTGGCGTGCTTACTTAAACGTTGTTTGAGCGCTTTTGACAAGAGTTCGATTCGATGTGGATAAGCCCTTTAAAAAAAGGCACGCAGCCCGAATAGCAAAATGGAGGATGAAAAACAAACTATTATTACAATCTTGGTTGACAGGCTTGTAAAAATTTGGATAATATTATGAAATTCCGTTTGGAAACGGCTGTAATAGCCGGTTTGTTGAGCTGTGATTTGTTCTTCCCCGATAGCTCAATCGGTAGAGCGAGCGGCTGTTAACCGCTAGGTTGTAGGTTCGAGTCCTACTCGGGG
>CAZIKS010000199.1:0-6954 GCA_964539795.1 uncultured Pirellulales bacterium | reverse complement strand
AACAGCAAAACCACCAGGTGCAAATAAAGTGCCGAACACTATTGCAAAAAGATGCCAAAAACGCACAGGTTTGACTCCGCCAGCCACGGGGGCCTTGTCTCGTCGTGAGTGGTGCGTCGTGCGTATAGCGTGGTTTGTAGCTGATGGTGGAGGTTGAATGAGATGTTAAAATAGACAAGGTGGGTAATTTGGGAAAGGGGGAAATTGAGGCTTTTAATGGAGTGGATATACTGGATAGGCTAGAAACCTGCTTGTTAATAGACAGTTTTGGTGGCATTACCTTGATCACTTTAATCACTTACAAGAGGCTCCACATGACACTCATAATGTGTAGACGCATAATGTTCAACATCCTATGATTTCACTCTATTATGGATAAGGGCAATAAATTTTCCGAGAAAATACGTGCCGGCTTTGGAAATAAAGTCAGACAGAAGAGGCTCAAGTTAAACCTATCTCAAGAAGAACTGGCATTTGAAGCAGGGTTGCATCGAAATTATGTTGGTTCTGTTGAACGTGGAGAGCGAAACATTTCTCTTGAAAATATATATCGATTAGCCAAGGCTTTGGGATGCTCTTCTAAGGAACTTCTACCTTGAATTCTCTAATCATAACCAAAAAGAGGAAATCGAATGATTATCAACAATGAAAGCCTTGGAGTTACTGCTGAGAAAGTAATCTGTGATTTATCTGGTATAGATTCTTCTATATTAATCGGAAGAAGTGTTCCGGAATTAGAGGATG
The DNA here is from genome assembly GCA_964539795.1 of uncultured Pirellulales bacterium. Lineage (GTDB taxonomy): Bacteria > Planctomycetota > Phycisphaerae > Sedimentisphaerales > Anaerobacaceae > CAZTKW01. Next base: position 6,210 of record CAZIKS010000199.1, on the reverse strand, counting down.
CTATAAAGCCATATCTTGAACAAGCTCTCAAGGAACTCCCTCCAATAGTAAAATATGTTGGTCAAGAACGTGGGAGTCGAGGGGGACAGTCCAAAAGTCCCATTGATTTTCATTTTGAAGATGGTAGAACCCTATCTTTAAAGACCAATAAGACAAATAAAAAAGTATGCCCCTCAAGATGTGGCCAACCTGGGAATGTTACATTTGACCAGTATTTCCACCATTTATATGACGACCCTAACGACAAAATAACTTATGATAAATTTAAGAGATTGGCTCTTGAAAAAACTCATTTGATGATACCAATCTATTTGGCAAACACATTTGATTGTGACTACTTACTTTGGTTATATTACCAAACAAAAAGAAAAGAGTATAAGATTATCAAAAAAGATGATATTTCTAATTATGAGTGGAAGAAAGAAAATGTAACCTTTACACAAACACTGGAATCTTGGAATGAAAGTTGTACCGTAAAATACAAAGGAAAAACACTTGGTGAGTACCAAGTTCATAAACATAGAAATAACTATAAATTTCGTTTTAACTTCGATAATTTATGTTATTTATTAGGGTTGTGGTCTTAAAGCAATGTTTTAGGTTGTCGAATTAACTACAAATACATGGGTGGTCATATCATTTTTTTCTGAATACAAAAATATACTCGTGTTTAAAGATGTAAAATCCACCGACCAAAGCACGGTACCGCCAAAGCTCTTTTTGATTCCTTTTGGACGTTGTTTCCTCAAAGTTTTTAACAATTATGCTTTTAAGCATGAATCGTTTTTTTAAGACCTCATTCATAGTTAGAAAACCTAAAGGAATCCACTCACCTTTAGAATACTTGTCACCAATAACCAAAGCAAAATATCGACCTTTTTCTAAAACAGCGGAAGCGTTGTCTACTATGACGTTCATCATTTCCAGGAATTTATCGACTGAAGGAGCATTAGAAAGATCTCGAGGATTTTTGCTAAATTTGATTATATCAAAATAAGGAGGGTGCATTATGAGAAGTTGTACAGTGTTTTGGTTATGTTTTGCAAGAATCTCTTTTAAATCGACCTCTGTGCTGTCACCAGTTACTACTTCAGTAACAACACCATACTTGTTAGGCTCATAAGAAATAAGTTCTCTGGCTTTTTGGGCGACGGTTTCCTGGAGTTCCACCCCGATGGCATTTCTTCCGAGTCGTTGACTTTCAATCAGAGTTGTTCCACAGCCAACAAAAGTGTCAAGAACCCAATCCCCTTTTTTTGTATAACGCTTAAGCATTTGGTTGGGAATCTGCGGGATGAAATTTCCCCAATATCCGGCGGTATGAACGCCGCTGCTATCGCGCTTGTCTATTATCCATAAGCTGTCTGTTATAAGGTCATCATACTCTTTCCAACGGTTCAGATTAATGTCGTTAATTTTGTTTGATTTAACCTGCGTAAGCGCTTTTTCAAAACGCTCAAGATAATATTTGGCCCTCTCAAGAGTTTGGGATTCTATAATTTGGTTCAACTGGTCAAAAAGATATTTTTGACTGATGGTTATTGTATCGCCATTTGAGGTGATGTTAAGAAGACCTGCTTTGTCGTTCTTTACATTGCGAAGGTTGTTCTCTAAATCAAAAACAGTATTTCTCAAAGAAGATAAAGATTGCTCTGTCTTTAACTTATCTGTAAGAGACAATATCTTGGCTTTATTAATAAATAATTTCCTATTGGTTGGGTGGAAATCACGAGAGTCGAACAGGATTGGCTGGTTAGGTGTTTTTAGCTTGGTAGCCACTTAAAAACCTCCATATTGATAATAGCGAAAGTTTAGTATTACAGTTCTAAAGTATAACAATCGTTAGAGTGTTTGCAAGAGAATTTGGGCTTGGCTAAAAGACGGAAAAGCAAACGAGAAAAACAAAGGAAATGAGGTGGAGAATGGAAACTGCTGATGTTGCCGGAGGCCGCAATGAGGGTCATACAGTGTTTCGCAGGTGCTCAGCACCGGAGAAAATAGAAATAGTCCGAACTGAAGGCAACAACAGCCTCTTGTGCTTTAAATTTTTTAACCACAAGGCAGGAAGAACAGACTACCTGGGGCACAGGTTAAAAAACGCCTAAGTTTGAGTATTATAGGCTTGACGAGGGGTGGGGTAAATGGCATAATACAAGGTTTTAGCAGGTATGGCACTATATGAACATTAGTAAACAAATACAAAAGGAAACCGGAGGACAACAAACAATGAAATCGGTGCAAATTAAGATTGGCTTATCAGTAGTACTTTTCCTGACGGCGTCGATGAGTTCGGCGGCGGGGGAAGATTGGTTGCAATTCAAATATGACGGCCGTCATTCGGGCAATGTTGCCGACAGGAGCGTTAGTACGCCGCTTGGTTTGATTGGGGCCGTTGCGCTTAGCGATGCGATTTTTACCTCGCCGGTGATAGCTGACGAGCGGATTTATGCAGTGGATGGGGCGGGAACAGCTTTTTGTATCGATGCAGAGACACTCGATGTTATATGGAAGCGGCAGACAGGCGGGGGTAAAACTAACTGCAATAACGTATCGTCGCCTGCGCTGATAGACGGCTATCTTCATTTTGGAACGATGGCTGGGAGTTATTATGTGTTAGAGGCCGGCAGCGGGAAGGTTGTTAAGAAAATCTCCTGCGGTGAGCCGATATTCAGCTCGCCGGCAGCGGCTAACGGGCGGGTGTATTTTGCGACGTTAGGTTCGCAGATATATGCCGTTGAGCCGGATGGGAAGGTGTGCTGGAAGTGGGACTTTGTTAAAGAGAAGCTTGGTTTTAGCGGCAATCGGTGGAGCGGCGTGGACTGGCTGAAGCATAAAGGCGAACGGGTTACGTGGGAGGACCAGTTTTGCTGCACAAGGAACATTGCTGTATATGGTAATATGGTTGTTGTGCCTTCGGGGGGGAGAATCGTGTGGCTGGAAGATTTGGGTGATGGAGCGGAGTTTCGCGAGGAGGACCTCGGAAGGGAGCTATTACGGACAGCGGAAAGGGAAAGCCCGGTAACGCTGGGGCTGAGCATTGACGAAGACGGGACGGTTTATCGGCAATGGCACCGGAGAGACAACAGGGGAGAGGTAGAGACGGTCAGGCTCGTTGACGGGAAACTGGTGAAAGACGCCGTTGGGGGTACCAAGACGTGGAATAATTTGCCGTGGCTGCTTAGTTTCACATCGGTGAGCATACGCGGGAAGGACGTTTACCGTTGCCGGCCGGAAGAGGGTTTTGGTTTTTGTAAGCATCCTTTAGGGCAGGATGAGGCGCAATACCTCGGAGGGTTTCCTTCGATTTCGGCGCCGATACTTGCCGGCGATAACGGGATATACGGGGGTCTGGACGGGAGTCTTTATGTTGTTCCTCTGTCCGGAAACGGTAAGGTGTGGTCTTTTAAGACGGCTTTTGGCTGCGCGATATCTGCGCCGGCGGCGGTTTGTGACGGGCGGGTATATTTTGGGTGTGAGGATGGATACCTTTATGTATTGGGGCCGGGGGGCAAGGGGACGCTGCCAACAAAAGACCTTAAACTTTGGAAGATTCGAAGCTCGCTTTCGAGTAAGTTAGCCGATTCCAGATACAACAGGACAACGAGCTTTGCGGACCCGGCAAATACGAATAACAACCCGCAGGGGATAAAGCCGCCTTTTAAGATTAACTGGATTCGTCGGTACAAGGGGACGGCCAAGCACTTTTCGACGTGCGGGGGCGGGCGGATGTATACGCATACGGCAGAGGGTCAGGTTTTTGCGGTCGAGCAGGAGACTGGGCGGCTATTGTGGCGGATATACCGGCCGGGAACTCATATATCATTTACCACACCGCTTTATCATGAGGAACATCTGCTGGTTCCCCAGGCGGGGAAAGAAAAATCAAGCCTTCGCTACCTTGAAGCGGCGACGGGGAAGATTGTATGGGAAGTACCTTTCACGGGTTCTCCGAGTTGGAACAGGCAGCTGCCGCCGATAGTGTATAAGAACCTTGTTATTTACCTGTTCAGTACGGGTAAGTATGACGGTAAGACGTGGCTGTTCGAACACCAGAGCACTTTCGGTTTTCCGAAAGACCAGAAGCCGTTGCTGCGGGCTTGGGACATCAATACGGGCAAAGAGGTGTGGACGGCGGATTTCTCGGAGTACGGCTATGGTGGTGATGACGCGGGTATGTGCCTGATGGACGGGAGGCTTTACTACTCGTGTTATTTCGGGGGCTCTGCGAAAAAAGAGAAAGCCGGCGAGGGTTCGAGCGGTATTACGGCGGCTATCAACCCGGCGGACGGGAAAGTCATCTGGCTGACAACAAAATATGCGGTCCATGCCGGCTGTACGGTATCGGGTAAGGACGGGCGGCTTTATATGGGGGGATATAATCCGGTTGATGGGGATACAAACCGGGTGTGGTGCCTGAATGCCAAGGACGGATCTTTGATATGGAAGTCGGAGCCGGTTCAGGGGGCGATTCATGTAATAACAATCGGCGAGAAAAATCTCTTTACGCATGCTCAATACAGGACAGGGTATCTGCTGGATAAGGAGACAGGTAAAATCGCAACGACGCTGGCTAAAGGTTATCACTGTACGCGGTTCAATATGTCGGGGCCTTACCTGCTCAGCGCGAATATGGAAATACGCGATTTGTCCGACGGCGTTAAGCTGATATCTTCTGGGCCGCAGGTCGATGTTCTGCAATGCGTTGCGGCGTTTGTGTCTAACGGGCGAATTTTCTATACAGCCAACGGCGGGGGAGTACAGGTTTCGATGTTGTGTGGAGATGAGGCTGAGAAATTTAGCACGGCTTGGGGGGGTAATTAGAAAAAGTGAGAGCGGACGGCATTTTTGTATATGAAGATATTGGCACTTGAGCCTTATTATGGGGGCAGTCATAAGGCATTTCTGGATGGCTGGTCGAGCAGAAGCAGGCACGCGTGGACGGCGCTTAAGCTCGCAGCTTATAAGTGGAAGTGGCGAATGCGTCATTCGGCTGTTACTTTTGCCGAAGAGGTTAGGCGGCGTGCAGGTGACGGGGAGAGCTGGGATTTGATTTTCTGCTCGGACATGCTGAACTTAGCGGAATTTCTGGGATTGTCGTCTGCGGCAGTTGGGGGATTGGGGTCGGTTGTGTATTTTCATGAGAACCAGCTGACGTATCCGGTGCGGTTCGAGAGTGAGCGGGATTATCAGTTTGGAATGACAAATATGACGACGGCTTTGGCGGGGCGAAGCGTTTGGTTTAATTCGACATTTCATAAAGATTCATTTCTTGAGGCACTGGGGGAGTTTCTGCATAGGATGCCTGATTATCAGCCGGTCGAATCGGTTGAGCTGATTCGGAGCAAGGCGATTATTTGTCCGCCAGGGATTGAAAAAATTGATAAACGAGCAGCGGACAGAACCGAAGGGCCGGTTCGAATACTCTGGGCGGCAAGGTGGGAACATGATAAAAATCCGGAGGAATTTTTCAAGGCGCTGGAGATTGTCAAGAGCAGAGGAGTTGAATTTCGTGTTAGTGTTATCGGGGAACAGTTTCGCGAAGGACCCGAGGTTTTTGAGTGGGCTAAAAAGTATTTCAGTGAGCACATTGAGCGATGGGGTTATCAGCAAAGCAGGGACGAATATGAGGCGGCGCTGGCGGAGGCGGATTTGATAGTATCGACGGCAGGACACGAATTTTTCGGTATAAGCATTGTCGAAGGGATATCGGCGGGTGCGTATCCGGTTTTGCCGAAACGACTGGCATATCCTGAGATATTAGGGCTCGGTGAAACAGAAGGAGTAGAGGAGTTTTTTTATGAGGGTGGCGCAGAAGAATTGGCGAACAGATTGGCAGAGTTGGCCGGTCGTGTACAAAATAATAGCTTGTGGGGACGAGACCGGCAGCGGGCGGCACGGCTGGTAGAGCGATTTGAATGGGAGAATCGGGCAAAAGTTTTGGATGAACAGATTGAAAAAGTGTTGCGAGGTAGAGGTCAATCCGATGATGAGAACTATTAGTTACAAAGGCCGGCAAGTAAAGTTTCCAAAGGTATGTCTGGTAAGATAATCGTTCGAGGTTGAATTCAGGGATGTTGCTGCAGACGTTTTTGCAGTGACTGATGACGATGCTGCAAAGCTCTTTTCATGTAATCATCCAGTAATTCGATTTTAAATTCCTTTATCATCTCATCGGTAGTGATATCTTTGCTTTGGCTGGAAATTAATACA
>CAZIKS010000198.1:0-6994 GCA_964539795.1 uncultured Pirellulales bacterium | reverse complement strand
AGCTAATTGATTACCGGCAAATCAGGATTAGATGCTCTGTGCAGCATCGCGTTTTGCATCATTTGCGGCTTTTTTGTATTTTATACCGGCCCAATGTGAATGACCTGAAATATTCGTTCCTGTCAATTATGTTGAAAATAATTTCCAAAAATAAAAGTTTTTTACCAAGCCGGTCAACCAACGCCTATAAATTATGCGGGCCGGCATTTTCTGCAATTATATATTATTTTCTGTCCGATGGTAAGGATTTTTTGGGAGGCTGGGTTTCCAGATTTTCGGTTGAGCCTGCCTTAATATAAAGTTGCGATTTTGAGATGCAGGTGTTATTTTGAGTTATATTTAGCAGCTTATTGTCTCTGGCAAGAGATATATATTAGAAACTTCAGGCAGCACTTTGATGATTAAGAAGAACCAAGAGGGTAACAACGACCGGCCCAGAGAGGTCAAAAACAGCTATTTGTGCTGGTTAGCTGTTTTAATTATTATCCTGACGTCCGGGGTGATTCGATTTCGTCTTTTGGATGTTCCACTTGAGCGTGACGAGGGAGAATACGCCTATGCGGGTCAATTAATCCTTGAGGGGATAGCTCCATACGGCCAGATTTACAGTATGAAAATGCCGGGGATTCACGCAGCTTATGCAGTTATTCTGGCGGTATTCGGGCAGACTCAGGGCGGCATTCACCTCGGGCTTCTTGTTATCAACGCCGTCAGCATTTTGCTGCTTTTTCTACTGGCTAAAGAATTGTTCGGTCAATTTGCCGGTGTAAGCACAGCTGCAGCCTTTGCCCTGCTGTCGTTAGGGCAAGGTGTTCATGGTATCTTTGCCAATACCGAACATTTCGTGATTCTTCCGGCACTTGGAGGTATCGTGGTTTTGCTCTACGGCATGAAGCGCGAGAGATACTGGCCTTTAGCTGTCTCAGGGCTGCTTGTCGGAGTCTGCTTTTTAATGAAACAACACGGCGTCTTCTTCATCTTGTTTTGCGGATTTTATCTTATCTTCAGCGAACTTCGCCAGCGGCCGTTATTTTGTAAGTCTTTTGCAATCAAATGCGCTTTATTCTCACTTGGTGTATTCCTGCCTTTTGCATTAACCTGCCTGATTCTGTGGCGGTGCGGAGTGTTCGAGAAATTCTGGTTTTGGACATTCGAATATGCAGGCACTTATGCAGCCGGACTGCCTCTGGCGGTAGGTTTAAGCAAACTGCAATCAGGGATAACCATCATCGCCGGTTCAGCTACGTGGCTTTGGATTCTGGCGGGGTTTGGTCTGACGGCTTTGTTCTGGAGTAAAGAAATTCGCCGTCAGCGTGTATTTGCAGCGGGATTTGTGTTTTTCTCATTTTTGGCAATCTGTCCGGGTTTTTATTTTAGGCCTCACTATTTCATTCTTTTGCTTCCCGCTGTAGCTCTGCTGGCCGGCATTGGGGCGCGCAGTTTTCATGACCTTTTTGGAGCAAGGCAATCGGAGTTAACAGCAAAAGTTGCATCGGCTGCTTTAGTTTGCCTGGTGCTTTTTGACGGACTTTATCGGCAGCGGCAATTTCTTTTTGTAATGAATCCGGTCGCAGTATCACGCTCCACCTACGGGACAAATCCATTCCCGGAAAGCCTTGAGGTCGCCCGTTATATCAAAGAAAATTCGACCAGAGACGACTTTATCGCAGTCATAGGTTCAGAGCCCCAAATCTATTTTTATTCAAAGAGGCGCTCGGCCACAAGCCATATTTATACTTATCCGTTGATGGAAAGCCACGACTATGCCCTGAAGATGCAGGAGGAAATGATAGAGCAGATAGAATCGAAGAAGCCGAAGTTTCTGGTTTATGTGAATGTTTTTTCTTCGTGGGTGATGAGACCGGAATCAGAGAAGATGATATTTCAATGGATTCAAGATTATCAGCGGCGATATTACCGTGTCGTCGGAGTTATTGACATCGTTTCTGTTAACCAGACCATCGAATGCTGGGGAGAAGAGGCCGGCAGCTATTTGCCTCGTTCTGAAAACGGGCTTTTGGTCTTAGAGCGAAAAAGTGAGGTTAAGGTCAGGCCACCAGGTCTGCGTTAAAAACGTTAACCTCCAGCTCAACAACTACCGTATAGAGGAATTGGGGGATTGTCTGGTTCCAGACAAACAGGCGGGGGCCGGGTGCATTTAAAAGCAAACGGGGCCTACACCGAAGTATAGGCCCCGAAATGGTACAAATTCATTAGCTAACTACTTTTACTGTTGGCTGAGAATTAGCGTTTTCTGCGAAGCAAAGCCAGACCACCCAAACCGAGCAGCGCAATCGTTGCCGGCTCAGGAATCGTCGGACGAGCTTCACTGTAGGTATTTATGAACAGGTCCATAGCACCTGCAGCGTCAATATAAGTATCATAGATACGGACATCGTCAATACAACCGTTCCAGCCGAACTGGTAATTGGCTTGATCGCCAGCAGGCTCGCCACCAATAAGCAGGTCCAGATCATTTTGATACAACCCACCCCACGTCTGCCGGGATTCCTGCAGCATGCCGTTTATATACAGGCTACCTGTTTTATAATCGGCGCCATCAATCGTTCCGATAACGTGAATCCAGTACGTATCACTCATTGCGCCTACTGAACCCTTTAGCGGGCTCCAGGAAGGGAAACCGGTTTGATGAGAAAACACGATCTGGTCTGGACTACTAGCTGGTTGTGTTCCTGCAGCCAGATTCACGGCCGACTCGTAGCCCTTGGATGCAATAATACTCCAGTTTTGGGTCGTGGTCGGGTCCAGTCTTACCCAGGCGGCGTACGAACGTTCACCAAGAGTAACCGGAATCGCTGTGTCATACCAGGTATCATCCCCGTTGGTGATGTTCATATACGACTGGTCTAAGAAACTACTTCCGGTGGTGTTGTTCAACTGCAGAGCCCACTCCTTACGAAACGAGGGGTCAATATCGACAACCGTCGCATTACCCACAAGAACACCATCAGCAGCGCTGCCGGCGGTGCCCATATTGGCAGTGCTTGCGGTTGACATGCCGAAATCGTAGTAGGCAATCATAGCCGCATTAGCGGAACCAGCAATTGCTAAAACAGCCAAAAAACAAAACAATTTTTTAAACATAATACTCCTCCTCTTTCAAAAAACAATACATCAACTCTTCTTCTTGCTTTGGCTACAAGCCAAAACAGCTACCTCTTTCAACAAACATCGATAACCTTCACCTTTGTGACCGATACAACGAGCATCAAGTCACGATTCGAGTCTGTCTCAAGCAAGTTATACAGGCCGGCAAGGCTTTTTCACAACCTTGCGCCTGCTAAAACGCAACTTTTTCAGGATTAGACTTTGCCCTCCTTTTTTCTCTAACAAAAGCCCAAACCAGGGCATAAGCTAAACTGCCTTCGCACCAATATTTCAAACAGCTTCTATAGGTAAAAAAATCCTACAAAGAATAGGGAGAAACCCGAAATGATACCTGCCGGAATACTCGCTCGGCTATTACCATCACCTTCTCCTCCTTGCTGGAAACCAGGGAACTTACATACTCAACCCAGGTTTTCCAGTCTTCGCTAATTTCCTTATATACCAAATTACCCGTCTCATTGTCAATAAAAATTTGCGGGTAGTCAGAAATTTCCCTTAAAAAAGCATAGGCTTAGTGTAACCCCTGTATTTACAGGGAGTTAGCTAATTGATTACCGGCAAATCAGGATTAGATGCTCTGTGCAGCATCGCGTTTTGCATCATTTGCGGCTTTTTTGTATTTTATACCGGCCCAATGTGAATGACCTGAAATATTCGTTCCTGTCAATTATGTTGAAAATAATTTCCAAAAATAAAAGTTTTTTACCAAGCCGGTCAACCAACGCCTATAAATTATGCGGGCCGGCATTTTCTGCAATTATATATTATTTTCTGTCCGATGGTAAGGATTTTCTGGGAGGCTGGGTTTGTGGATTTTCGGTTGAGCCGGCAGCTATTTGCCTCGTTCTGAAAACGGGCTTTTGGTCTTAGAGCGAAAAAGTGAGGTTAAGGTCAGGCCACCAGGTCTGCGTTAAAAACGTTAACCTCCAGCTCAACAACTACCGTATAGAGGAATTGGGGGATTGTCTGGTTCCAGACAAACAGGCGGGGGCCGGGTGCATTTAAAAGCAAACGGGGCCTACACCGAAGTATAGGCCCCGAAATGGTACAAATTCATTAGCTAACTACTTTTACTGTTGGCTGAGAATTAGCGTTTTCTGCGAAGCAGAGCCAGACCACCCAAACCGAGCAGCGCAATCGTTGCCGGCTCAGGAATTGTCGGACGAGCTTCACTGTAGGAATTTATGAACAGGTCATAAGCACCTGCAGCGTCAATATAAGTATCATAGATGCGGACATCGTCAATCATACCGTTCCAGCCGAATTGGTAGTTGGTTCTATTGGGCTCGGCGCCAATAAGCAGGTCCAGATCACTTGAATACAACGCTTGCCACGACTGTGCACTTTGTTCCTGCAGCTGGCCGTTTATATACAGGGACCCTGTTTTATAATCGGCGTTATCAACCGTTCCGACAACGTGAATCCAGAACGTATCACTCGCTGCGGTTACCGTACCCTTACACGGCTCCCAGGCAGAAACACCCTTGTGATAAGAAAACGTGATCTGATCCGGACCATTACCCTGTGGTGTTCCTACACCCAGAGCTACGCCCGTCTCGTAACCCTTGGACATAATCATGCCCCAGGTCTGGGTCGTGGTCGGTTCCATTCTTACCCAGGCGGCGAACGAACGTTCACCAGACACACCGGGAAACGCTGTGTCATACCAGTCATCAGTTCCATTGGTGATGTTCATATACTGACTGTCTGCCAGACCACTTCCGGTGGTGTTGTTCAACTGCAGCGCCCACTCCTTACGAAACGTGGGGTCAATATCGACAACCGTGGCGCCATTCACAAGAACACCATTAGCAGCGGTGCCAGCGGTGCCCATATTGGCAGTGCTTGCGGTTGACATGCCGAAATCGTAGTAGGCAATCATAGCCGCATTAGCGGAACCAGCAATTGCTAAAACAGCCAAAAAACAAAACAATTTTTTAAACATAATACTCCTCCTCTTTCAAAAAACAATACATCAACTCTTCTTCTTGCTTTGGCTACAAGCCAAAACAGCTACCTCTTTCAACAAACATCGATAACCTTCACCTTTGTGACCGATACAACGAGCATCAAGTCACGATTCGAGTCTGTCTCAAGCAAGTTATACAGGCCGGCAAGGCTTTTTCACAACCTTGCGCCTGCTAAAACGCAACTTTTTCAGGATTAGACTTTGCCCTCCTTTTTTCTCTAACAAAAGCCCAAACCAAGGCATAAACTAAACTGCCTTCACGCCAATATTTCAAACAGCTTCTATAGGTAAAAAAATACTACAAGGAAAAGGGAGAAACCCGAAATGATACCTGCCGGAATACTCGTTCGGTTGTTACCATCACCTTCTCCTCCTTCTTCTTCTTGCTGGAATTCAGGGAACTTACATACTCAACCCAGGTTTTCCAGTCTTCACTAATTTCATTTATATCAAATTACCTGTCTTATTGTCAATAAAAATGTGCAGGAAGTCAGAAATTTCCCTTAAAAAAGCATAGGCTTAGTGTAACTCCTGTGTTTACAGGCAGTTATGAGCATCTGTTTTTTTAAATATTAAAATTTTTTCTACTTTTTTTTAGGCCATTTCAGCACACGAAAACAATTCGCAGAAAATGCAGGGAGTTAGCTAATTGATTACCGGCAAATCAGGATTAGATGCTCTGTGCAGCATCGCGTTTTAGGACAATGCCTGAAAAACGCCAGATTCTTTCGAACTGCTCAGGCGACATCACCTTCCTTCCCGTAACGGGGTCTGCCATAAGCACCATTTTGTCCGAGACAGCAAGTACAGCAACACAGTGGTCCCGCAGAAAGGCATCCTTTATCACAACCAATGTAAGTCCGGCCTGTTTTAACTGTCCAACTGAATCAAAACTTCGGTACTGACATTTGAGTCCGTCATCGCTGTAACGGCTTTTAAGCGCTGCGTAAAGACATCGTGGAAGAGTTCCTGTAACAGGACTTGTGTGGGAAAGTACAGCGATTTCACCCTCCTGTGCAGGTAATCCTAATTTTCTCAGCGCAGTCACTGCTGCGGCCGGTCCACAGGTGTAATTTTTTGTCTGAAAACAAATACCATCAGAACTAATGTCAGTTTTAAGGTTTGAGAGTTGGTCCTTAATTAAAGCCGGAACGAGAAAGGGTAAAATTGAAAACCAGACTACCACCGCAACCATTAAAATAGAAATCAGGATTTTCTCACATTTATACCGAAGACGCGACATAGGTGCGGTCAGGCCCATTGTAACAGCCAAAGATAAGACCACAAATTTGACCCGTCCGGCTGCTATCCAGGAAAATGGCGGCACAAAACATAATGAATTGCCGCATCTTGCAAGTGCGAGGATAGCGATGAGCAAAAGAGGCATAAGATATCCCCATACCCAGCGCGACTTTCGAGAAGTTGAAAACAGCCGGCCAAGTACACCGCCCAAAACGGCCACCAATATAACTCCTACAGTTTCAAGCCAGGGGTTCATTCACATTTTCCCCAAATTTTGCCTGCAATTGGTCCTGTTGACGAATACAAGAACATTACCATAAATCTACATTTTAGTATGACAACAGCCATACAGAGGCGGTCAGGAACCCACCCCTTACACCATCCTTCCAGGTTTCCAATATACCAGATAAGGATAGAAAAATCAAGTAAATTGTCAGAGTTCCGAGGCAAACGGCCCTATTGGGGGATTGTTTTTTTCCTGCGATGCAATGTCCGATAAAATTGTGTTCATGGGAGCTTAAACGCTTTGACGTCGCCGATTAGAAGAAAGTAATTTAGAGTTAATTTCTAAAACTTAGGGCTTTTTTTATTCTGTTCCCTGTGCCATAGCAGGATTTCGCATGAAGTCGTCTTCATGCCACCTTCCTAAGGAAT
>CAZIKS010000197.1:1996-7002 GCA_964539795.1 uncultured Pirellulales bacterium | reverse complement strand
TTGTGTTTTCGCCTGCGCTTCGGCCTTGACAGACGCCGCTTTGCTCAGTTTTAATTGATACTCTTCAGTCGCAAAATTCGCCTCAATGTTATCGGCTTTGGTACGAAGCTCTTTTACGTGAGCCGACGCATCCTTAAGGATTGCTTCACGGGATACATTGAGTCTCTCGACTTCCGAACTTGTCTGAATAGTTGATGATTTGACTTGCTCGTTAAGTTCATCTATGCGAGCCTGAGTTTCCAGTTGAACCGCCCGAGCTTCCGCCTCGAGTTCTGATACGGCGGCGGACGCACGTTCACGGGTCGCTTTCGAGGCTTCTGTCATTTCAAGAATTTTTGCATTGCTTTCGACTTCAATCGCGTTGTGAATCTCCCTGAGCTGTTCAATACGTGCCGTTTCGCTCTCGAACTTTTCACGCGCGTTATCAACAATATCGTTGCGTTTGCTGTCGCCTTCCTGGATCAATGACGCTACGATTGTATCTTTACGTTCGATGAGAGCTTCAATCTCTGTTTCTCTTGCCGCGATTTGTGCCATACCCTTACCGTATTCTTTGTTGTACTTTTCACGAAGAGCTTCGGCTTCAGAAAGGTTCATGTTGACTTGCGCTTCCACTTCCATGCGCCGGGCGCTGAAGTCTGCCAGCTGTTTATTCAACTCCGCATGAGCCTGTAAATCTACAGCATCGGCTTCTTCCAGGGCCGCTTCGACTTTGGACACTCCAATCTTACCCTCACTTACATACTTCACCGGCAGGTCTGAACGGTTAGCCATGTCGGAAAATTCCGAATGTGTCTTCGAAATCTCCACTCGCTCGTTTGCTGGCTTTAGGACCTGTCCGTACTTGTCTGCACATCCTGAAACGAGTAACACTATAATCAAACATGTGCTTAACAAATCCCGAGCAATCCATTTCTTTCTTATATTCCCCATTTTCTACCTCCTTAAGACGTGAATCTTAATTTGCCCCCCATTGCCATTCAACGGGGCTGGCATCGATTATTTCGTCATAATCAAAGGACCGCTTTAATAAGGTGGAAGCATTTCGGGAAATTCCTCCGGGAAATGGATAAATCATGGCCAAAAAACACGCTTTATAGCACAAAAAACATATCTACTTAATCCTTAGAAAGAGTTTATACAAAACTTATCGGAACATAGAGCATGAAACCATAAACCGCTCTAATGGTTGGTTTTCCTACTTTCACCTCAGTAGTTTGATACACAAGGGAGGAAACCTGCAATCTCCGCTGAATCATAATTAAACTAAGCTGGTTGTGCAACTCACGGCAGGCAGCCTATCGGCTGTGTCGAAACTACGAAATTATCAAAGTAGCGCTCCTGTCTTTGCAGCATTCCGCTGCCTATGTAATTTTCAAGATAAACTGCATTTATCCCGTAATCCGTATACGACTCTACAAAATTCAGGTCGTCTTTCCTTACTTCCGGATTGCCGTCTATCCAGAACTCATGCACGCCGTTGGATTTTCCCGGGTCGTTTAACTTGACATGAGCCTCTATACAATACCAGATGCCGTCGTGCTTGGAGTCGAATATCGGCGTAACTCCACTGACATGTCCCAGCCAGTCCATATTAGAAAAGTTATTGTACCCTTTACATTTCACCTTACTGTTTTTATCTACGCACCTTACAGGGTCAATCCCGAGACCATCCTCGTCATAGTTGACCGTCCCCTGCCATATATGTGCTATCATTGCCTGTGAGAAATCAGCCCCGGCAAAAACCGTCGCCCGTGAAAGTTTATGAGGATTGCCCCGCCAGCCTTTCTGCATCTTCAAATACATCCTGTAATATACCTCCCTGAAATCCTCGCCGCTCCTGATTCCTCTGTCAAAACGGCTGTGCGGCACCTTCCCGAAGCCCAGGTGCAGGCTGCCCGCATCGCCCTTGCCCGGTTCGAATATCGCCCTCATTCCTTTGGAACCGCCAACCCCCACACCGTCGATAGCTATGAATTTGCCGTCGTCATCGCCATACTCGAAGTACCTCCCCTGCCGGACAAAAGCTGTCTCGCTTTCAAAATCATCACAGAATATCCATTCCGGATGAACCTTCTGCCAGTTATCACACTCATTGCTTTTGCCGTCCCCAGCAGCGGCATTGTCTTTAACCTGCGATTTCCTGTGCTGCTCTAATATCTTTTTTACCTCCGCCCGCCAGTCTCCTTCGGCAAAAATAACCGTTACCGTTCCGACTTTTCTCTCCCCGGGCCTGATATGCCCGAAGTATGGGTCCGCATGAAGACACGGAATATATGCGTTCGAAAGCATGCTCCTCCCGGGCTGCCCGTAAAGGATGAGCCCGCGCTTGTCATCTTCCGATGTCACCACCGACACCGCCAAATCCAGCGGCTTCTCAATCCAGCCACCTCGTCTCGACGGAAACTGTGTACGGTAAGGCGGATGCGGCTTGACCGTTGCTCCTTTAACTATGGTCTCGGGATTCTTCGTCGGGATGTCCGCCAAAGCCTTTATCTCGCCGCCGATAACAACATAAGTGTACTTGAAATTCTCCGTCAGCCTTTGCGGAAAACCACTCAGCGTATCGTAATGGTAACAAAGTAAAGGCTTGACATTGTCGAGCGTCAGGTTCTTGGAGTTGTTGATTATCTCCATACTGAACTTTACCTTGTTGGTTTCTATAATCTCTGCTTTCGCCTCTACTCTGACCCCTTCTGCCGAGAGGCTGTCAATCTCGTAATGCACAAATGTATCTCCCCGCTCAAGCCTCCACGCATTCTCACGTTTGTCGCTGTACCGGCTGATGCCCATTCCTACGTCGCTGTATTCAAGGTGCTCCGGAAAGCTCACCCAAAGAATTCCCCCCTCTTTCCACGGCGGCGTAACACTAAGACCATAAGCCCACTTCTCCTCCGTCGCCGTTCCAGGCTTAAATTTAATTGCCGGCCCCGCCACTTCCATACATCTCTGCCCGCAAATAGAAAAAAACAGTACAAAAACAAATGAACTCGATAACAGGCGTCTCATAATACCTCCTCCTTAAAATTTCATCATTTGTACAATTCTAAACGGGTTCTTTACCTGAACAAAACGACCTGCACTCAACCAACTCCCCTGTACCGAAATTCTATATAAGTCTTAATAAATAATCAAGGAGAGATTTGAGAAATGGATACACCCCTAATAATAAAACCGCCGCCACCGTCCAAAGTGTGATTGTTCCAATCGCTAAAAATTCAAACGAAACCGCCCCAAAAATTACAGCTTCGTTCATTCCTGCAGAGTCCCGATTGGCCCTGTCGATATGACAAAATTATCATAGTATCGTGATTGTTCAGCAGGGCAGTAGGGTTCATTCCAGTAACAATCCCATTGCATAAAGTTAAGCCCGTAATCATCATAGTCCGACCGCAGATTCAATCCATTTCTATATAAGATTTGCTCACCATCAGCCCAGTATTGTATTTCGCCGTTGCTTTGACCGGGAGTATTTAATTTGACCCTGATCTCTATGCAAATCCATCTGCCGATATTTGCCGGCTCTGAAAAATCAAGAGTCGAATAAGCTCTCGGAAGCCATCTGTCTTCGCCTTTAACCCAGGTATCAGCTTTTAGACAGTTGTATTCTTCGATCCATTGATGAACCGTGACATATCCTTTCCAGTCACTGGGTATCTGGAGTCGCAGTCGCGCCATTTTCGGAGGCAGGCCGATAAAACCGTCATCGAACTTATGATACCATCTGACATAAATTTCATCGTATTTAGGGCCTGGTGGATTCAAATGAGGATTGTCTCCGAAGTATCTGGCGACCCAGCCGGCATTTTCCTGACCGACGACATAGTGTTGCTCAAGACAATATGTACCCCTGAAAGCGTCGTTTGTGCTTACGAACATACCATTTTCTGAAATATCGTGATAATTAACACTTAAATTCTGCTCAGTTTCAAAGTCATCACAGAATATCCACTCCGGATGAAGCACTTGCCAGTTCTCACACTCATTTGCCGGCGCAGCCTGTCCCTCATCGAGCCAGCCGTCAGCTAAAATCGCATAGTCCCTGAAGTTCACCCTTTTTTCGTTAGCCGGCTCGCCGTCGTATAGATTCGCTGTCGAAGTTAAGGGAAAATACACCTCGCCCTGCCCGCCCGCTAAGATTGTCACCTCGCTCGCAGTAAGAGCACGGCTGTAAATTCGAACATCATCGAGCAAACCGTCATCGGCACTGGGGTTACCGAAAAATCTATCGGCATTGAGATCGCTTCTGCCGCCGAGATAAATATCCGTGCTCGGATTTAGTGATGCCCCCTTGATGGCCGGATTAGTTAAGACCGAATTCGAATCAATATAAATCTCCGTCCCATCTGCCGCCGATACCGTAATGGTGTAGAGGTGCCACTGACCATCGGCAAAAATTCTTTCTGAAACGCAATACCACTCCGTCCCGTTGTCGAGTGTGATCATTGTCCTGACCTCTTCTCCTCCGGTACTTTCACCGGTTTCGGAGAAGTACACGTTGATGCTGTTATTTGTGCTAATGGTACCGTGACTGAACATATACTGGTAATAATTTCCGTCAACTTCGGATATCTTAAACCAGAAACTAACGCTGAACTCATCCGACGCATTTGTATAATCGAAGTCAGGAATTTTCACATAATCATCAACCTCGTCAAAACTAAGCGCACCGTCTATCTTACCACCCCCTGACCGCCACACAGGACCGTTATACAGTGTCCCCGTATGGCCGTTACCGCTCCAATCAAAGGCAATCGCACAAGGGTCGCTCGCATCAAGCTTCCAGTGAGCTGCAAGACCCGGCAGGTTCGGCTCATCTAATATGGTCGTATAATCCCCTTCAAGCCACTCCCCCGCCATCAAAGCTACGTCGCAGGCGTCAACCACGCAGTCATCATTCAAATCCGCCTCCGGCTGAACAAGACACACCCCCCAAACATTACCCGCCGAAACAAATAAAAAACACAGGCACGATAAACATACCAACTTCCTGAACACAATAATAC
>CAZIKS010000197.1:0-1986 GCA_964539795.1 uncultured Pirellulales bacterium | reverse complement strand
CGCTCCTGCAGTTGCGGTGAACCGTTGTTCCAGTAGTTCTCAAAAAGAATCGCGTTGATGGCATAATCCGTATAAGAATACACGAAGTTCAGATTATCGCTTACTGCTTCGAGCTGTCCGTCTATCCAGAACTCCTGCACGCCATTGGACGTACCGGGGTCATTTAACCTGACGTGGGCCTCTACACAGAACCAGATGTCGTCATGCACAGAGTCGAATATGTGGGTAATGCCATTTTCAGCACCAATCCAGTCCATATGTCCAAAGTCATTGTAGCCTATACACTCTACCAGATTCGTAACATCGTTCACACAGTTTACCGGGTCAACTCTAAGGGTGTACTGACTGCCGGACCAAAGATGTGCTATCATCGCCTGTGACCAATCGGTGGAAGAAGAGAAACAGGTCGCTCTCGAAAGTTTGCCGGGGTAGCCGCTGCTGCTCGTATAACCCACCCAGCCGTCCTGCATCTTCAGGTACATCCGGTAATAAACTTCCCGAAAGTCCTCGGTTTCTCTGATATCCCTGTTCATACCTGCGTTTGGATTTCTGCCGAACCCAAGTTTGAAACCCCCGGCGCTTACCTCCCCCTGTTGGAATATCACTCTCATACCCTTAGAACCGTCAACTCCAATACCTTCAAGCGGAACAAAATCACCACCGTTATTATTGTATTCAAAATACCTGCCGTCTCTTACAAAAGCTGAATCAACTTCGAAATCATCGCAGAATATCCACTCCGGATGTAATATCTCCCAGTTGTCGCATTCATCCTGCGCCGGTTCAATCTCATAAAGCCAGTTGCCGGCCAAAACCGCATGGTCCCCGAAGTCAACCTTACCGTCGAAGTTGCCGTCAGCTTCGAGCCCCTCCCCGCTCTCGAGCCATTGAGACGCCATCAGGTTAACGTCGTTGGCATCGACCGAATAATCCCCGCCGAAATCGCCCGCGATATATTGCTTGACCGTAAAGCTCCACACCTCTCCGGTATGAGTGGCCGATGCGTCAACCTCATCGATTCGCCAGTAGTAATCCTGTTCCGATGCTAATCCCCCCGCCGGGTCATAATTATTAACGTCGATGGCATGGTTGCCTTTGTATACACTCGTCCCCACAGGCCAGCTGTTGTTGGCATTCGTAACATCGCTGAGACTCGTGCCGAAATAAACATCGTGCGAAACGGCCCCATACCCCGCCGCCCACTCAAGAGCCGCACCTGGTTCGACGTCATCAGCCGCGTCCCCGGGACTCGGCCCCGAAGCCGTAACCCCCCGTACTAACAATATATCGTCAATATCTATAATCCCCTCCGCAGCAGAGTTACCTCCCCACTCACCAAATAAAAGCGCCCTCACATCCGTCAAATCGTCGTGAGTCACACCCGAATTGTAATTTATGTTATCAAGGTCGATGACCCACTCAAACCACTGACCGGGATTAACATAAGGCCCTTCACCCCTGCCGTACTCAGTCCTCGCTGCCGGCTCATGATTCGGGTCCGGCGGCAGTGTATATGGGCCGTTAAAAAAACGAACATAAAGAGACTGAACAAGCTGGCTGCCAACACCCACCTTTACCCACAAACGCACCTCCGAGTACAGGCTGAGGTCAAACGGACTGTCGAATATGTAAACATTATCGACCCACTCATGGTACGCCGTATCGTACGCCCACCGCATCGCCTGAGACCCGCTGTGAGCGTCCCCCGCATCGGTCAGCAAAGTTATAGTAACAACACCGCTCGGCCACGGACTATAAGGCCACCTCGCATTCAAATCTGTATCGTTTATATAACCCTCGAAATCCTCCAGAACATCCACCGCATCACCCCGCACCTGCCCCAAAAGGCCCAAAAGCACTACAATAACCGCTAAATATACCACTTTCCTGAACATAAGACTCCTCCGTAGAATGATTAAAAAATACTTAAAAAAACTTTCATAAACATACTTAGACCTTCTTTATACCATATTAGTGGTAATTAAT
>CAZIKS010000196.1:0-7015 GCA_964539795.1 uncultured Pirellulales bacterium | reverse complement strand
ATATCATAAATCGGCTAACTCCCATCCGAAACTAAAACCTTTTCAACAGAGCATACTGATTATTAAATTATTGCTTATTGATTATCGTCCGTCGGTTTCCAAAATAATAAACAAAAAAGGCGTCAGGGTTAAAACCCTTAGCCAAGTCTTCGAGAGTTTCGGCCTTAAAAATAATAAAGGCTTAAACGTATCGGAGACCAACGCCAAACTATAATTAGCCGGTAACTCACCGATACTATGTACACATAGTATTTTGTTAAAAGCGGGCGATGAGATTTGAACTCACGACATTCACGTTGGCAACGTGACGCTCTACCACTGAGCTACGCCCGCGATTACCGTCCTTTAAGTATAAAGCCTATTTATACTGTTGCAAGTGCTTTTTTTGAAAAAAATAACGGTTTTTACCGGCAAAACCAACCGTCAAAAGCGCTTAGGACCGAATACTTATGACAGCTTACAGAAAAACAGACGCAGATTCTCGTTTGAAATTAAAAAACATTGTATCAGAGTCGGTAATTCGTATAATAACAATCATAATTGAAGTTTGTGAAGTGCCGCCCAAGGCCGGCGGGAAAACATATTACACATAAGAAGAAATACGGGACAAACTCGTGATAAACAGGAAACAGCTGCTGGAACACGCCAGAGTTCAAAAAGCCACCGACATACATATTTGTGCCGGAGCGCCTGTTCTTTTTAGAGTCGGTGGGCATTTAACGCCCGTAACAAAAGAAAACCTGACAGCCGAGGAAAGCAAAGAAATATCTCTGGAACTGCTTACAGAAGACCAAAAGGCCAAATTTGAGAAGGATTTGGACTATGATTTAATGCTGGCAAATGAAGACGGCAGATACCGCATAAATGTCGGTTATTTTAACGGAGATGTGGGAGCAATAATCAGAATTCTTCCAACAGAACCTAAAACTCTCGAAGAATTACTTCTGCCTGAGATAGTCAGTGCCCTGGCACAAAGAACAAAAGGGCTGGTTTTAATAACCGGCAGTACCAGCCAGGGCAAAACGACGACGATGGCGTCGATGATAGACGAAATCAATAAAACTTCTAAGAAACATGTAATAACCATCGAGGACCCGATAGAATATGTCCATACAAACAAGAGCGGTATCGTGAGGCAAAGAGAAGTCGGCAAAGATACCCAGTCATTCTACAGCGGGCTGAGAGCGGCTTTAAGGCAGGACCCTGATGTTATCGCTATCGGCGAGATGAGAGATTATGAGACTATTAAGATAGCTTTAGCAGCCGCCGAAACCGGTGTGCTGGTTCTTTCCACCCTTCACGTAATATCAATTGATAAAATCATCGAAAGGCTACTGAGCTATGCTCCCGCAACTGACGAAGGCCAACTGAGATTCCTTCTGGCAGAATCCTTACAGGGAATGATTCACCAGGAACTAATCCCGACGATAGATGGCGGCCAAAGAGTGGCCTCCGAAATATTAGTGGTAACCAATGCTGCAAAGAACATTATCAGAAGAAAGGGAGGTTTCTTTCTGAGAAGCGTAATCGAAACAGGTAAAAAGTACGGGATGGTCACAATGTCAGAGTCGGTAAATGACCTTCTTGACGGAGGTGTAATAAATGAAGGTGTTGCAAAAAGCATATTAGCAAACTACAAATAGCAGAAAACCCCCTTTAAATCGGTAAACCTTTTGAATTTTTATAAACCAGTCACAAAACATTTAGGAGAAAAACACTATGGCAGACAAAGCAGACAAGAAAGCAGACCTGGCAGGGCCGGGCATCGGCGACTATGCCGAACTGGAGAAAATCCTGCCCCAGGATTATAAGTCACTCTTATCGCCAAAGGAAACGCAGAACGCCATCTATGCGGCCAAAGACTACATCGAGGAGAACCTGTGCAAACAGCTCAACCTTATTAGAGTTACTGTTCCCCTGATTGTGGATGTCCAGAGCGGCACGAATGACTATCTTGACCGTGACGGCTCACGGACCCCGGTCGGCTTCCACATATCAAACGACTATGACAAGAACCCCATCGATGCCGAGGTTGTTCAGGCGGCAACAAAGTGGAAACGTCTCGCCCTCAAACAGTTTGGTATGCAAATCGGAGAGGGGCTTTTGACCGATATGCGTGCCGTGCGAAAGGACTACTTTCTCGACCACGACCACAGTGCCTACGTCGACCAGTGGGACTGGGAACTGGCAATAACCGAAGAGCAGCGTAACCTCAAGCTCCTGAAAGATGTGGTGGAAAAGATTTGGACCGTTCTAAAAGGTGCCGAGCGGCATGTTCAGAAGCTGTTTGGACAGTTGAAGACGGACAAGTATCCGGACATGCCTGACAAACTCACCTTTATCCATGCCGAAGAGATACTTGAAAAGTATCCGGACATGCCGCGTAAGCAGCGAGAGACAGAAATCGTCAGAGAACTCGGCGCAGTCTTCATTTATGGAATCGGCTGGACACTCGAGGACGGCTACCCACACGAAATGAGAGCCGCTGACTACGACGACTGGGTCACCGAGACTACCAGCGAAGACGGCAGACCGATGCATGGTATTAACGGCGATATTCTTGTCTGGAACCCTATCACACAGCGCCGTCACGAACTGACATCGATGGGTATTCGTGTTAACGCTGAGACTCTCAGGCAGCAGTTGGAGATTACCGGCCAGCTCGATTTTCTAAAGATGCCATACCATAAGGCCATCCTGAATAATGATATACCCCTAAGTATCGGCGGAGGCATCGGCCAATCCCGAACCTTCATGCTGCTGCTTAAAAAGGCGCATATTGGAGAGGTCAGCGCAACTGTATGGCCGCAGATACTAAAGGATATGTGCAGAAAGAAAAACATCCATCTGATTGAATAGATTTCCGGCTGCTTATAGCCGGGTATTAAAAGACCGTTTAATTCGTTTTGTTAAGAAGCTCGTCGAGCCCCTTGCGGGCCTTCTGATGAGCAGGGTCGCTTTCCAGAGCCCTGCGATATTCGGCGGCCGCCTGGTTTGTCTCCCCCTGCTTTTGGAACAAAACTCCGAGATTGTAATGGCTCTCGGCAAAATCCGGCGCTATCTCAATCGCCTTCGAATAATGTTCGAGGCTTTTCTCGAATTCCCCCTGCAGCAAATAGACATTCCCTAAGTTGTTGTGCGCCATAACAAACTTCGGATTTATTTCCAGTGCCCGTGAATAGAACCTGACCGCCTCTTCGAATTTCCCGCTTTGAGCCAGACTGTTTGCACGCTCATAATGCTTCAGGGCCTGCTCCATATCCTGCTGGTTTTCAATCGCCACGGCCAGATTTTTTTCCGCTTCAGCATTCCCCGGCCTCACACGCAAAATATGCCGATAGTGCTCGGCAGCCTCCTTAAATTTACCTTGCCGGCTCATCACAACAGCAATATTATTGTGGGCCCCGGTATGGTCGCCGTCTAATCTGAGCACCTCGTTCCAGTGTAAGACAGCTTCGTCGATTCTGCCCGTGTGCATAAAGGCGTTTCCAAGGTTATACCGTGCCTTGATATAATTTTGATTTATCGCAAGTGCCTTGAGATAATGAGCAACAGCCGCCTGACTTTGACCGTCATCGTCTAATGCCGTCGCAAGGTTATTGTGCGCCGTATAGTTGTCATTCGTAACCGCAACGGCATGTTCGAAGAGGGTAATGCTGTTTTTCCAGTGTTGCACCTGAAGCGCCGTCAGAACTGCCAACACAGATATAATTAAACAGCCTGCCGATGCCAGAACGATTTTTCTATATCGCCACCGCGACAGGACCTCCGGCACACCCCACGCAATAATAATAAAAAGCCCCGTGAGCGGAACATAACTGTACCGGTCGGCCATCGCCTGACCGCCCACCTGAACTAATCCGATAACCGGCACAAGGGTCCCTATATACCACAGCCACCCGACAACAAGGTACGGCCGCCCTTTTCTGTAGCGTATTACTGCTATTGTAATGACCAAAAGGACCACTCCGGCTATTAAAGCGTAAGCTAACGGCAATTTGCTCCCCGGGTGAGGATATAGAACCGCAAGCCTTATCGGCGCTATCATTTTTTGAATGTAACTTATATACGAAACAAAGGCATTGGCGATGCGGCTCCCCAGCGGTATCATTTCAAGAGAGCGCATAGTCCCTCCTTCCTGCTGGATAACGTAAGTGATTATGCTGAACACCGCCGAAAGGATAAATAGTGGCATCTTCTCTTTTACTAAATCGAAAAATGTTGCCTGCTTGTAAATGGCCTTCGGCGAAACGGCCTTCTGAGTTTTTTTTGCCCCTTTCAGTTTCCCAATCTGAAATCTTTTTAACGGCCAGTAATCCAAAAGAAGCAGTACGAACGGCAGCGTAACAAGCATTGCCTTGGACAAAAGTCCCAGGCTAAAAGCCGCAGCCACCGATAGATACCTTGAAACCCCCGGGCATTTGGCATAGCGCACGTAGGCTAAGATTGTCAGCATAAGAAAAAAAGTGCTCAGAACGTCCTTCCGCTCGGCTATCCATGCGACCGACTCGACATGAACTGGATGCAGTGCAAATAAGGCTGCAGCAAAACCGCTGCGCCATATTTTTCCCGTCATCTGGTTTAAAGCCAGAAATAACAGCAGCCCGCTTGCCGTGTGAAAGAATAGGTTTGTAATATGAAAAGCGCGTGGATTTAAACCGAAAAGCTGATAATCGAGCATAAGCGACAGCCACGTAACTGGATGCCAGTTGCGAAGGGACCCGGTCGTGAAGGCCCAGCCGATATTTTCGACGCTCACCCCAGACTGCACGTTCGAATTTTCCGTTACATACACATTATCGTCATAATTGACGAAATCGCAATTATGTACCTGCCAATAGAAGCCTATGGTTAAAACCGTCAAGAGCAGTGCAACAAAAGTTATTTTGTATTTACCTGGGACTTTTTCCACATTTAACAGTATACCCTCTCAACCCGCAAAATCAATCCCAAACCAGTCTTTACCCTCCTCTGCTGTTAAAGCGAGCCTTTTTTCTCTTTTTTTGCTTGCTTTACAAACTAAATGCTGTATAATTGTATCGGATTTATATTTTAGTGGTTTTGCCGAGAATAATGGTCACTGAGGAAAGCTTACAATCCTTTAAGTTTCCATTTTGTGAGGCATTTTATTATGAGAGAAGATATATCACAACTTTTATTGCTTAGCTTGAGTGTAGTGATTATAAGAAAAAGAAGGTAAAATATTTGTTAAGGAAAAAAATGAAACATGTTCCTGATTTATTTTGCCTATTTATTGTGTTGGGCTTTAGCTCATCTGCATTGGCCGTAAACATTGAGACCGTTACCGTCGGCAATCCAAACAATACCGACGACACATATGGCAACGGTTATGGCGGCGTGGACTACACATACAACATAGGGAAGTTCGAGGTGACGGCTGACCAGTATACCGACTTCCTCAATTCTGTGGCGTCTACGGACACTTATGGACTTTACAATACGAATATGTGGTCCCATGAGAAAGGATGCAAAATTCAACGTAGTGGTACTTCAGGTAGCTACAGCTACTCCGTGGCGTCTGACTGGGCGAACCGGCCGGTCAACATGGTCTCCTGGGGTGATGCGGTGCGATTCGCCAACTGGCTGCACAATGGTCAGCTCACTGGAGTGCAGGACCTTTCGACGACCGAGGACGGTTCATACTACATCAGTGGAGCGACGA
The DNA here is from genome assembly GCA_964539795.1 of uncultured Pirellulales bacterium. Classification (GTDB taxonomy): domain Bacteria; phylum Planctomycetota; class Phycisphaerae; order Sedimentisphaerales; family Anaerobacaceae; genus CAZTKW01. The sequence goes on along the minus strand of CAZIKS010000196.1, from coordinate 1,332 downwards.
GCAATACTGACCTCCTGTCCTTGACACGTGAAACAGACGCAACATGGGTAGTTCCTACCGAGGACGAATGGCACAAGGCCGCTTATCACAAGAACGACGGTCCGACAGGCAACTACTGGTACTACCCCACAGGCACGGATAGCATACCAAGTAACGACCTGATCAACCCCGATCCGGGCAACAACGCAACTTTCTGGCAGAACGGCTACACTATTGGCGATCCCTACTACCGCACTGAGGTCGGAGAGTTTGAGAACTCTGAGAGTTCCTACGACACATTCGACCAGGGTGGCAACGTGTGGGAGTGGACCGAGGCGATCGGGTCTTTTTCGTCCTGTCGCGTCATACGGGGCTGGTCGTGGGTGTGCAACGTCATTTCCACTCGAGAGGCAGCTTGGTGGCAGTACCCACCGACGACCGAGTACAGCAACATCGGTTTTCGCATCGCCCAAGTCCCTGAACCATCTGTTGCTGTAAATATTGACATAAAGCCTACTTCCTGTCCGAATCCTCTGAATGTCAAAAGTAAAGGTGTTTTACCAGTAGCTATTTTAGGCTCAGAAGATTTTGACGTAACCAACATTGATGTACTTTCGGTTCGGTTAGCAGGTATTGCTGCAATTCGTAGTAATTATGAAGATGTAGCGACACCTTTGGCTGATGCAAATGAATGTGAATGTATTGTTGAAGAGCCTGATAGTTTCCTTGACATTACTCTAAAGTTCAAGATTCAAGAGATTGTAGAAGTGATAGGCGAAGTTAACCACGGTGATGTACTGACATTACCGCTTACAGGCGTCTTATTAGACGAAAGACCTATCGAGGGAGTAGATTGCGTCCTTATACGCGGAAAATATAAACCCTTCAATAGAGCTGACATCAACAAAGATGGTGTAGTTGACTTGCGAGACTTTGCTATCTTTACTGAAAACTGGCTGCAATCAAGTATCGTTGAAGATTAGTTCGTTTTTTAGTGCGGTGATGTTGAGAAGAAAACTCTGACCAATATTCCAACCTTACTCCTCAATTTCTCATTAACAATAATGTTCTTACTTCTGCCTCCACCACTAACAGCTAAGGGTTTACTCCACACCTGTACATGCGCAGCCCACTCAAACTACCTATTTTAACATTTTAACAAGCCTCATTTTGAGACCGGAATTTTCCCCCGCAAAAAACTTACCCATTTTAACATTGAAGGAGGCTTTTGTATCGGGTGTGAATTTTTGTGCGCTTTTTTGCACTTTTTTTTCATTTTTTCTTCTTTTCCCCTCTTTTTTTAAACTTTTTTGAACTTTTTGTCGTTTTTTTTTTTATTTTTTTTTTGTTTTT
>CAZIKS010000195.1:0-7031 GCA_964539795.1 uncultured Pirellulales bacterium | reverse complement strand
CTGCCAAAATACCTAATGAATAAAGAATTTTTCCATTAATAAAACCAGCCACTATACCAAAGCGAGTGGCTGAATTTTTATAAAGGGCGCTTTTTGAAAAAATTTGGTACTTTTTTTCAAATTCTTTCTGGAAAATAGTATGATTGGTAATTTTATCTCTCCTTATTTCATCTTCATCATAAATATCGTCATGGACTAAGGTATGATTATGAAAAAGTTCAAAAGCCAAAACGGGAATGTAAACATCTTTTTCTTTTTTTCCACCAACTGCCTGATAGGTCATCAGAGTCAGAATTGGTCTCAATCTTTTGCCATTAGAAAGGCAAAAATCTTTGATCAATTTATACTGCTCTTTAACAAAAGGATTATTAAAAACTGGCAATCTTTTTATCTTCTGTTCCAAATATTTCTGAAGAGCTTGGTCAATAATCTTTTTGTAATATTTAAGTATTTTTTGAAAATTCATATAACATTTTATTATTATTTAAAAAACAAAAAATAACCAGTATAAATTAACTAATTTTTCTCCAAAAATTATGGCTAAAACTGTGCTGGCTGATAAAAACGGACCAAAGGGAATTTTGGATTTGATGGTTTTTTTGCCAGCGATTATTAAGCCTACTCCCACAATAGCCCCACTCATAAAAGCCAAAAATAAAGCTAAGCAAATATTAGGCCAGCCCAGGATTAAGCCCATTAAAGCAGCTAATTTGACATCACCCAGGCCCATCCACTTGCCTTGGGAAATAAGGACTAAAGAGAGAAAAAAACCGCTAGCCAAGACAGCTGATAAAATATTTGACCAATTAAAAATCAAAGCAAGGAAAATAGCTGGGAAAATTATTTTATCGGGAATGAGATAGTGTTTTAAATCGTAAACAAAAATAATTATTAAGAAACAAGCAATAACTATATTAAACCAATCAGAAATTATCAAAAATAATAAACCAGTAGTCAATTCTACGGCTGGATACTGAAAGCTAATTTTTTTATTGCAATAACGGCATCGACCTCTCTGTAATAAGAAACTTAAAATCGGGATTAAATCAAACCACTTTAAAACAGCCCCGCATTTAGGACAATGAGAACGGCCAGTAATAATCGGTTCTTTGGTCTCTAAGCGGCAAATAACCACATTAAGGAAGCTACCCACAGCCAGACCAAGGAGAAAAATAAAAATAGGAAACATAATTCTAAAGGACGCACCTCTAATCTGCGCCTTTCAAGGTGCGTCCTCGCCAAACTTTTATCAAACTAAATTAAGGCTGGATACAGTACATAGCATTTCCACCACCAGCGCCATCATTGTCAGTGCAATCGCAAGCAGCCGGACTGCCAACGCCTGTGCAAACATCCATATCATCCCTTAAAGCCGAATTTCTATCATCTTCTAATTGAGTACTTAAGAGATACTTCTGATTAGTGGCATCGGTAAAATATTCGTAGATTAAAGTGCCGCTATCTACTGGGTCAACGGGAACTGAAGTTATATAACCGGCAGTTTCTAAATCATTGTCCATACCTACTCCATCATTCCAATCAACATCAGGACCAGCTGGATAAGCAGCGCCGCTATCATAATACATTTCCAAAGCTAAAGCGATTTGTCTCATATCACTAATACGGCGAACATCCCGAGCTTTCTGCCTGGCCGTATTTAAGGAAACTAAGACAATAGTGGCTAAGATTCCAATAATAGCAATAACCACTAAAAGCTCAATTAAAGTAAAACCTTTTTGTCCTTTTCTTTTGCTAAAAAACTCTAACATTTTTTTCACCTCCTTTCATTTATTCACGACCTTTAATAAATTACTAATTATAAAATTACAACTGGATACAGTACATAGCATTTCCACCACCAGCACCATCGTTGTCAGTGCAATCGCAAGCAGCCGGACTGCCAACATCCGTACAAACATCCATATCATCCCTTAAAGCCGAATTTCTATCATCTTCTAATTTAGCACTTAAGAGATATATCTGACTATTGCTATCGGTAAAATATTTATAGATTAAATTTCCGCTATCTACTGGATCAACAGGAATTGAGGCTATATAACCGCTATTTTCTAAATCGAAATCCATACCTGATTCATCATTCCAATCAATATCATTACCGCTCGGATAGGCATTATTACTATCATAATACATTGCCAGAGCCAAAGAAATTTGTCTTAAGTCAGAAACTCGCCGCACATCACGGGCTTTTATTCTGGCTGTATTTAAAGAAGTTAAAACCATAGTGGCTAAGATTCCAATAATAGAAATTACTACCAAAAGCTCAACTAAGGTAAAACCCTTTTGTTTTCTACCAAAAAATGACATTTTTATTTCCTTTCTTTTTTTTAAAATGCGCCAGCTAAATTGTAAATAGGTATGAAAACAGCAAAAACCAAAACAGCCACGCCGGCGCCTAAACAAACAATTAAAATTGGTTCAATCAATTGAGTTAAACTACTAACTACATTATCTACTTCTTTATTATAGAAAGAACTTAACTTAATCAAAATAACATCTAATTGGCCGGTTTTTTCACCGGTTTTAATCATCTGATAAAATAAAGGAGGGAACTCTTTATGTTTTTCTAAAGCCGAACTAATAGTGTGCCCCATTTTGACCTCATCTCTGGCTTGCCAAATAATTTCCTGAAGAACAGCATTGCCAACAACCTGACCAGAGATATTGAGAGCCTGAATTATGGAAACACCACCTTTAACTAAAGCGCTTAAATTATCAGACAAACGAGCTAAATAAGTTTTTTGAAGAACTTTTCCAAAAATTGGCAATTTTAATTTAATCCCATCTATGATCAGCTTCCCTTCCTTTGTTTTATTATATCGCCAAGCAGCTAAACCAATCACTACTAAAATTAACAAAAGCAGCCAGCCCCATTTTCTAATAAATCCACTGGCGGCAATAACTATTTTAGTTGACCAAGGCAATTCCTGACCAGCTTCAATTAGAATAGAAGTCAATTGGGGTATCACCATAACCATAACAACAACTCCGACAATAAGGAAAGCGCCTAAAATAAAAGCTGGATAAGCCATGGCTCCTCTGATTTTGGAAATCAGATAATATTCTTTCTCTAAATAATCAGCTAAGTAATTTAGACATTCTTGAAGCCGGCCGGCCACCTCGCCTGATTTAATCAAATTTATTGAGAAAGTAGAAAATATTTTGGGATATTTTGACAGAGCTTTGGAAAAAGCCATTCCACCATCTACGTCATTGGCTACGTCGAGGATAACTTCTTTAAAATAAGGGCTTCCTATTTGTTGAGCCAGAGCTTTTAGAGATTGAACTAAAGGAATATTAGATCCCACTAAAATAGACAATTCACGGAAAAAGACAAAGATCTCTTTTCGTTTAACCCCTTCAAAGATTTTCAATCTCCTACTCAATAAGGACATCCGTTCAGCCGCTTTTAATCTAATCACTATCAAATTACGGTCCTGAAGAGTTTTAAGAGCGATTGGTTGATTAGGAGCTTCTATTGTCCCGCTTTGAGTTTCTCCTTTGGGATTTCGAACAAGATAGTTAAATTTCATGAATAATTACTTTTTAAGCAGCATCTTCAATTCCGAAACATTAGTTGAATGCAATTGAGCATTTTCCAGCGAGATTAGTTTTTGTTTAACCAAATCAGCTAAAGAACGATTTAAAGAAATCATCCCTTCTTCTGAACTAGTCTCAATAACCATATCTATTTGATGAGTTTTTCCTTCCCGAATTAAATTTCTAATAGCTGAATTAGCAATCATTAATTCAACCGCATTAATAACCCCTCCTTTTATACAAGGAACCAAACGACGAGAAAGAATACCTAAAATGGTCGCTGACAGCTGCATCCGAATCTGACCCTGCTGATGAGGAGGAAAGCTGTCAATAATCCGATCAACTGTCTGAGCCGCTGTATTAGTATGGAGGGTAGTCAGAACTAAATGACCGGTTTCAGCGGCCGTCACAGCGCTGCTAATAGTTTCCGGGTCACGCATTTCGCCAATCATAATCACATCTGGGTCCTGGCGAAAGATCTCCCGCAATCCTCGATGAAAACCTTGAACATCTTCACCTACTTCTCGCTGGTCAATAATACATTTATCTTGACTGAATAAATATTCAATGGGATCCTCAATGGTAATGATATGGTCAGAACGAGTGTGGTTTATCTCATCAACCAAAGCGGCCAAGGCAGTTGATTTTCCCTGGCCAGAAGGACCAACTGCCAAGAAAAAACCTTGAGGGGCTTTGGTAAACTGATGGTAAATAGGCGGCAAACTCAACTCTTCGATAGTTCTAATTTTGTTGGGAATTAAACGCAAAGCAACGCTAATTTGACCTAACTGATAGTAAATATTAATCCTAAAACGAGCCTTATCTTGGTAGGTAAAAGATAAATCAATATCTCTTTGTTTAAAAAACTGTTCTTTACGTTCATCTGAAAGGAGGACAAAAGCTAACTCTTGAGTATCTTGGCTGGTTAAAACCGGTTTATCAGTTAAAGGAGTTAATCGATTGTCAATTCGAATAATTGGCTGGCTGCCAGATGAAATATGAACATCAGTTGCTTCCTTTTTTACAGCTATGTCTAAAATTTCTTCAAGTTGTTTTTTATAATTATCCATATTGTTTTATTATTTCCTTTACTTTAGCGACCACGGCTGTTGGAGTAAAGTGCGCTTTAATGATATATTCATCAGCTCCCAAAGCCAAACCTTTTTCCACTTCATTTTTCTGACCAAGATTGGTCAGCAAAATGACTGGAATTTTCTTTAGTTCTGGATCTTTTTTAATTTTCTTTAATATCTCAAAACCATCTATCTTAGGTAAAACAATGTCTAAAAGAACCAAATCAGGATGGCTGGTTTTAATTTTTTCCATTCCCCTTTTACCATCAGCCGCTATCTCAATCTTAAAACCGCTTTGGCTGAACTTAGTTGCATACATTTCACTAAGAAAGGGGTCATCTTCAATAAGAAGGATTTTTTTCATATTATGGTTTGACAATATTCTCGCCTTGGTTATGACCTTGAATCGAATCTGTTTCTAAGTGATATTTTACTTGATAATCTCTCCCGTCAATAGAAATATAGAAATAGCCATAAGGAACATCATCAAGAGGGTCCCCCGAGACACCATGCATCACCCCATCGGCAATTAAAGCTGTTGACACAGGATCAGCGCCGTCAATTTCTTGACCAGGATCAAGATAGGGAAATGGATAAAGCTGATTATTGCTATAATACATAGCCAGTCCTTCTTGAATGGATTTAATATCAGATACCCGACGAGTATCTCTGGTTTTAGCCCTTATATTAGGAATATTAACTAAAATAAGAGTTGACAAAATTCCGATAATAGTAATAACCACTAAAAGTTCAATTAAAGTAAAACTATTTTTATTTTCTAAATTCATTATTTAATTACTCCTCAACTGTTTTGAGCATCTCTTCAAAGGAGATAAGACCCTGCAAGGCCTTAGTAACGCCATCCTGCTTCATAGTAATCATCCCCTGCCTTTGAGCTTCTTCTTTTATCTTTGTTTCGCTTAAAGTTTCGATAATAAGCGCTTCCAATTGTGGAGTCATCGTTAATATTTCAAAAAGAGCAATTCGACCTTTGGTCCCTTTATTGGCGCAGAATTTACATCCCTTGGCCTGGTAAACTTTAAATGGTTTTTTAAAAGCAATGGCCTCTCTTTGAGCTGGACTTAGCTTAGCCAATTCTTCTTCAATTATTTTAGTTACTTGAGGAGAAGCATTTACTTCTCTTTTGCAATGGTCACAAAGACGTCTAACCAAACGTTGGGCAATAGCTAAATTTAAAGAAGACGGTAATAAAAATGATTCAATGCCCATGTCCACTAAACGAGGGACAACGCCAAGGGCATTATTGGTATGTAAAGTAGAAAGAAAAATATGGCCAGTCAAAGCGGCATGAATAGCCAAGCCAGCTGTTTCTCTATCTCTAATCTCGCCAGCCATAATGATATCAGGGTCTTGTCTAAGAATATGCCGCAAGCCAGAAGCAAAAGTATATTCTATTTCCGGCCTAATTTGTGATTGGTTAATTCCTTCAATATAATATTCAACCGGATCTTCCAAACTAACAATATTAACCGCCTCTTGGTTCAACTTATTTAGAATAGCATAAAGAGTAGTTGTTTTGCCAGAGCCAGTCGGGCCAGTAATCAGAATCATGCCAAATGGTTCTTTAGCTGCTTTATCTAAAAGTTCAAGATTATAACCTTGAAGACCTAATTCAGTAAAAGTCCTTAAACCAATTGTCGGGTCTAAAACCCTTAAAACAACTTTCTCGCCGCCTATGGTCGGAAAGGTAGAAACTCGAAAATCAATCTTCTTGCCGCCAATAACTATATGAAATCGGCCATCCTGAGGAACTCTCGTCTCGTCAATTTTGAGATTAGAAAGTATTTTAATCCGGGAAACAACTGCCGGATGAATTTCCTTAGGCAGAAAAAGACTGGTATAAAGAACGCCGTCAACTCGGAAACGAACTTTTACTTTATCTTCAATTGGCTCAATATGAACATCGGAGGCCAGTCCTTCAGTAGCATGTCTTAAAACAACCGCCACTATCTTGGTTATCGGCGCTTCGGCAATAATCTGCTTGCTTATTTCTTCTACTTTTCCTTTGACTGGCTTGACTTTTTCTTCTGCTTTTAATTCCTTTTCTAATTCACTAAGCGCCTTCTGGACTTCACCTCGCAAAGTCCGGTATTGATTTAAGACATTTTTTAAATCAGTTAAAGTGATAAGAAAAATTTTTACCTCTAAACCGCTTCGGTGGGTAATAAACCTTAAGGCCTCCTTGGCTTTAAGGTCATCGGGATTAAGCATAGCCACTTCAAGAACATTTTTCTTTCTAGCTAAGGGAATAAATTTATAAAAAGCAGCTGCCTCTTCAGGAATCTCTTTCAAAACTTCCACTGGAATTTCCTGGCCGGTTAAATCTATGAAAGGAACTTTTAATACTTCGGCTTTAGCTTTAGCTTCTTCTATTTCTTT
>CAZIKS010000194.1:0-7048 GCA_964539795.1 uncultured Pirellulales bacterium | reverse complement strand
TCGTAGAAGTTTTTCATAATTTGCAGCAGCCTGGATTCGCCTTCGATCAAGTAAGCCATCGCCGCTCCGCTGAAGGAATTGCAGTGACTGTATGCATGCACTCCGTTGGCGTTGGTCGGGGCGGCCGTTTCGGCGAATTTATTCCAGTAGGCATCGTAACGCCAAAGGTCGCCGAATTCCTTGTATTTGGCCTTGCCTGTAAGCAGGTAGGCGCGATAAAGGTTTTCGCTGAGCGTGTACCATTCGAGCGGGACACCCGAGTGCAGTTCCCAGGGCTTGTTCGCGGCGGGCGTCCTCGTGCGGTCCAGATTCCTGATCCCCCAATCGATGATTTTCTCCATCATTGCCGGTGTGCCGTCATGGCCGGCATACTGGTGCATGTCGGAAAGGCCGCCCACCAGTTTCTCCCAGGGGTAGTGTCGCATCCGCGGATCCCCGTCGGCGCCGAGCGTCCTGGCCCATTCGTCAACGAGGAGGATTGCCTTGTCGCGCAGCTCGGTGTCGTCGTTGGCCTGCGAAGTGCGCGCCATGGCCTGAAGCCACTGACCGAAGATGACCGAGGAATTGCGACTGGCCCAGCCGCCTAACGGCTTGCCCGGCGCGTTCAGACCGGCAGCCCGGCGGAAACCGTGCAGGATATCGTCATCCGAAACGCCCAGATAAAAATCGCGTGCCGAGGCGTATTGTTTTTGCCAGCGACTCGGGCTGAGTTTTACGCCGCGATAATCGAAGGGATTCAGGACGATCCGGCCGGCAGAAGTCGCCGCAGCGGCACTTGTGTTACGAGTACTCAGGCGCCACGGTCCCAATGTTACCGAAGCGGCTGCCATTGTGCCGAGAAATTGCCGTCGAGTGATTGTCTCTTTCATAATGTCACCTCTGCTTTCAATGAAAATAATTTATTTTATTTCCATTATTCATGAGATATCGCTTCCCTGTCTGGATTTTGCCGTATAAGACACTTCGCTATGCAACTTATCCTTCATTTCATGATAATAACAAAGATATTCTCGAATTGAAACAGTCTGGAAGCCAGCTTTATCGTATTTTTCTGCTCGGACTGGTCAAAGTTTTGTTTTATCCCTGCCTGATTAAAGCTGGATAAGTAAATTCGCTACAGCGGCATTTAGAAAAAGCAGAAAGAATTTCATAATTCAGGTAAGAATTTAGCGTGTGACTGTAATAAGTGTGCTCAGTTTATTCTAAAAGGTGATTTACTTCTCTTTTAATGTCGTTATTTTCTCGTCCAGTTCATTTATTCTGAATCCTTCTGCTTGGACGATGTGCTTCTTATCCGTTGAATCAATAGCGATTATTCATGCCGGAGTGACTCAATCGGGTCCATACCTGCCGCCCGGTAGGCCGGATACAAACCAAATATAACACCCACAGCACCACTGATACCAAAGGCCAACACTAACGATTTATAAGTAATAATCGTGGGCATATTGGCAAAATATCTAACAAACAACGGCAAAAGAAAACCTAAAGCGATCCCTAATATTCCTCCGCATAGTGTTATGATCAGGCTTTCCGAAAGAAATTGAATAATAATATCCTTTTTCTTAGCTCCAAGTGCACGGCGGATGCCGATCTCGCGAGTTCGCTCGCTTACCGTCGCCAGCATGATATTCATAATTCCAATGCCGCCGACAATAAGTGAGATAGCGGCGATCGAGCCGAGCACAACATTGAAAATACGTTGAGTATCTTTCGCCTGACGCATCAACTCGAGCGGAACCACAATACGGTAATCCTGTTTTTCCTTATGGAGCCGCCTTAGAAGTGCGCCAATGATATTGCGCATCGGCACAACATGGTCTACCGAATGAACTTTGACTGTGATTTTTTGTAGTTCCACTTTCTCATAACTCCCTGACCCGCTCGAGTAGCTGTATTTCATTTCCGAAAACCGGCTTTTAGCGGTCGAGATAGGTATATATATAAAGCCAACTTCTTCGCTTCCTGAATCGCTCTGGGACTGAGTTGTGTCAGCTTCGATATTGTCCAGATTCAGCAACACCGCCGCACCGACCACACCTACAACTCTATAGACATTTCCCTGTATATGAATATCTTTTCCTATTGGATAGTCAAATCCGAAAATAGCATTGACGACCTTCTCATCGATAACGCATACTGTCCTTTCCTGGTGAAGATCGATACTGCTGATAAAACGCCCGCAAATCACATCGATAGTGGATATAAGCGGGTACCACGGTATTGTACCGATTACTTTCACCGTCCCCTTGCGGCTTTTATACCGGGCTACGCCGTCTATCTCACGAGCGGGGACAATAACCTCAACATCAGGTATTGTATTGTTTATTGACTCTGCATCTTTATAAGTCAGGCCGTATTGCTTTATTACTCTTCTTTCCTGCCTGGCGGTGTCGTTGCGTTCAGGCGGAGGCTCAACTGTTTCGATAATCAGATTAGTACTTCCAAGCCGGGCGATCACTTCCTGGGCTGCATGGCTGGCTCCTTCTCCGATGGCGAGCATAGCAATAACCGAGCAGACTCCGAAAATGATCCCGAGCATTGTCAGGATTGTCCGAAGCCTGTGGAGCCACAGGCTCTTGAATCCCAATTTGATTGTTCTTTTGATTCCAGTCCAGCGCATAGTAAAGATTGCCAAGTTAAAAGTGCCTAAATTATAACTTTACACTTTAGCTCATTTTAGTTCACTTTGGCTCACTTATTGGTTTGCAGCTATTGAATGACAGCCGATTCTTTGACTTCCTCAGCTTTTTCTGTTTGTTTGACTTCCTTTGTTTCCTCTGTTTGTTCGGCGTCTTCTGCTTTCTCTGTTTTTTTCGTTTCCTCTGTCTTTTTTATACTCTCAGTAGTCTTTGTTTCTTCTGTCGGCTTTTTTTCCTCTGTTTCCTCAGTGTCTTCTGCCTTTATTTTTTTTGTTTCCTCTGTCGATTCCTTTTGCTCTTTTTGTTCTTCTTCAGTTTTCTCAGTTGCTGTCCATCGGGGCGGATTAAACAGAACCTGTTCGCCTTCGGCGAGTCCGCTTTTTATCTCGACAAAATCATCGTTAAACAATCCTATCTCGACTTCCCTCCTTTGTTGTCCTTTATCAGTAGCGACATAACATACTTTTTTCTCATCGTCTTCTTCGGTCACTACCGATTGTATTGGCACATATAGGACATCTTTTAATTCGTCAATCATAATTTCAACTTTTGCTGTCATGCCGGTTCGTAAAAAATCATGCGTCCCGTCGATGCTCACATCGGTGGTATAAACTTTGACATCCGCCATTAATGAGCTGGACTGTGAATCGGCCATGGGCGCTTTTTTGAGCACCTTACCGCTAAAGACTTTATCAGGAAATGCCGTCGTGGTTATCCTTGCCTTTTTATCCAGTTGAATTTTATTTATCCATGTTTCCTGGACCTTGATCTCGACTTTCAACTGGGTTGTATCGGGTATCACTATCATCGGATAACCTCGCGAGATCTGCGCTCCCTGCTCAATCGGATATCTCACATATCTCTCCATACTCGAATAATATACTACCTGGCCGGGTGAAGGCGCCTTGATGGTACATGACTCGATTTGTTCTTTGGTAGTTTCCAGGCGTTTTTGGCGGGTTTTAAGCGACGATTCTGTACTGGCAAGCCTCGCTTTGACCTGAGCGAGCTGCGAACGGGCACTACTTTCAGTTCGCGCCAACGACAATTTAGCTTCCAAATAATTGCTCAAAAGCTGTTCAACCTGTTTAGGGAATTCGAACTTCTTAAAAAGAGCCAGGGAAATTTCGTTCTTTTCCTTGCTAATCTCATGACGCTTTACCTGAAGTTTAGCTTTGTTTAGATCGGATTCCGAGGCATATTGATGATCGAAGAGCTTCTGAGTTCCCGACAAATTATTCTTTGCTTCCTCCATATCCGACTCAACTATCGTGATGCTGCTTGTTAAATCGAGCATTTTCTGGGAGGCCTCGCATAACGAGTTCGAATCCTCAATCTCTTTGAGCAGCAAATCTATGTCTATATCCGATAACGATTCCAGGCTGGCCGTCTCAAGCACCTTTTCTGAAGCTTCCTGGCCGAGATATTTTTGAATATCCATTCGTGCAAATTTAGCTTTCAACTCTGCTGCTGTAATATCGCTTTCGTTTTGTTTTACCCGAATATCAAAGTTTTCTTTTGCCTCGGCAAAGCTCGCCTCGGCGCTGGTGACGTCGATTTCTCTTTGTGGCAATTGCTCCCTTGAACTCGATGAATCCAGTTCAACCAGCACCATACCACTGTTGACATCCTCAGGTGTGATATAAGTCCCTTCAGGCACGATAGTAACTATGCTTACCTGATATTCAGTAAGTCGTGGTGCTTTAATCGTCACCGATTTTACTGGTTTTATGCTGCCGCTCTCGACAACGCTGATATTCAAATCACCCCGCTTTACTGAATACAGTTCTATGTTTGAACTCGATTTGCCGGAGCCGGACCAAAAATGCGAAAAACCGAATACCGCTGCCACAAGTGCAAAAATGATAATAAATAAAAGAAGACGCCGTGCGGATTTTAATCGGTTTCCGGTCTTTTTATGCCGCTTTTCTGATTTCTTTCTAACCATTTTAAAATAGCCTTGAATATATTGTTAATTGGGGCACAATACCCCTTCCCGTCAAACTAATCTCATTTACTGGGTGATTCTGCGGCTACCGATCTGCCTGCGCACAAACCATTATTGCCGGGAAAACCAAAACATTCCCTTGGTTTGCCAAATGTGAGTTTTTTACCATTTTTAAACCTCCGCAGAGGCGCATATATCCTCATGGACTAAAACCGCTTATGAGTCTCAGTATATTTAGACGCACATTTTGGAAAAATGTTACGTTTTTTTTTGTTTTTTAACAAAAAATCCGCATATGCCGGTAAAACCGTGTTTCTAACAGGATGGGTAGATTTTCTCGTAGGGGCAAAATAATCCGCCGTGGCTGCGTTGCTGATGCTCTCGACTAACCTCCATGGGGTGTTGTGATTAAACGACATATTCCCTAATCTTGCCTCTTATATATATAGTGTGCTTATATGAGTGAAACGTAACGTTTTATTCTCTTTTTCGATTAGAATTCACTGCCGTAAAGGCACTTTTTGCGCTGATTTCTGATAATCTCATGTTCGTAATACATGGGGCTGTTTTGGTTTATGACCGTTCTCTTCTGGCTCAATGTCTTTTTATTTCTCTGTTAATGTCTTTATCTTCTCATCTATCTCATTGAGACTAAAACCTTCCGCGGAGACAATGTGCTGCTTGTCGGCAAGGATCAGCCAGGGCAGAGATTTAACGCCCCATGCGAGTTGAGTTTTTTCTGAGTCACCTTCAATCATTCCAACAGGGAAGGGGATATTATTTTCCTTTACCCATTCATCGAGCTTTACCTGTTCGATTTTTGAAGTTTGAATGGAAACAACAACAATATCTTTCGCTTGGAAATCCTGTGCCTTTTTGTCGAGTTGCATAATGCAGTTTCTTGACGGCCGCTGTTCCATATCGAAGAAGCAAATGAGTATAGCCTTAGCGTTTGCATTTTCAGGCTTGATCCCGAGATTTGATATATCCGGCAGGGACTTTCCTATTAAGGATTGGTGTGGTGGTGTGTGTACTAAGGTTTGGCCTAATATGATTTTGATATTCTGGTCGCCGGCCTGTGCTGAAGTAAAACCAGCTCCGCCGGGGCTGCTACTGAAGTTCGCCTGAAGTCTGATTGGCCCTTCCGCAATACCTTTGATGCCGAATTGCCCTTGCTCGTTGGTGGCCGTATTTTTCTCAGGCTGGTCTATCATGTCGCGTCCATTGAGGATTATTATAGCGCGTGGTTCCGGCAGGCCGTTGGCATCTTCGACAGTTCCTGATACGGTCAGATTAGCCGGCCGCAGTTGAATTGTTCCTACATCGACCGTTGTGCCCGGCTCTCCCTGGATAGTAATTCTGTCATAGGTTTTCGGAGCGAAACCTGCCGAGTGTATGGAAGTCCAGAAATTAAAATCATCCGGTTTTATAGGAATAGCCCTGAATTCGAACAGGCCCAGTGCATCGGTTAGAACTTCCGCTCCTATTTCAGATAAACAATTTGCGAAACTGATACCCAAAGATACTCGTGCAGCCGGGATGCCAGTCTCGTTGGAATCGGCGATTTTCCCTTTAACAGTCAAAGCCGGAGTGAGCGACAGTTTCACGGATTGCTTCAAATCGTTCGTATGAACAATTGCCACGTGAGAATGTTGAGTATCCCTTGCGATGATATATAGACCCTTGTCTTTATGTCTTTCGTCATACCAGGCGACGAAGCGACCCTCTTTGTCCGTAAATATATGATCCCCGAACGGATGAAGCGTAACCGGAATATCCTTCGCCGGTCGGCCATCGGCGTCAACTACTGTGCCGCTGATAACAGGGGATTTCGTCAATGCGATATCGACGTGTGTGACATCACCGTCTTTTACTATAACCGGCTCATTGACCTGCCATGAGATGTAGCCGTTTCCACCGGCATAGCCTTGATATTCACCCGGAAACAAGCGTTGTCTGGTGATACCTTGCCGGTCTGTTATTGATCTCGCGGAGAAGTTTTGATTATATGAAGAGACGTTTATCTCAGCCAGGGGCTGTTCGGTATCGTACTGCCGCACGGCATATTCGACAATTCCTCCTTTTTGTACTTTGACCTGGATATTTTCGATAAATTGGTTGGGGGAAACTGATACTTTGACCGGTTCGGCTATCCAATCGGCAGTTTGCGTTTGTTTCGTAGCTAATTCTATGGTGTTTTTGCCTTCCGGCAGACCATCACATACGAACGAGCCATCCGCACCTGTTACTATTGTGATAGGCAGGTATCGATTAAGGATATCTTCCCTGTCTCTGTCGGCTTGTATTAATAGTTCCACTTCTCCGACGTGCCTTTCGGTTCCTGTTTCAACAACGCGTCCTTTTATTTTGCCTTCCTGCGGCAGGACAAGCCGTATATCATCCCGCCACACTTCGAAGCCGCAAGCGTTTTGATAGTGGGTTGTGTATTTATATGTGC
>CAZIKS010000193.1:0-7097 GCA_964539795.1 uncultured Pirellulales bacterium | reverse complement strand
GCTCAATCGCGCCGTCCAAATCCGCCTGTGCCTGACCTTCAACCTTGGCTTTGGCGATTAACACAGTCGCTTCCAAATCAACTGCACCCGCAGCAGCTAATCTGTGCGTTAGCTCTTGCTCGATTTGGATACTGCTCAGTTGTTCTGCCATTTTGGAAGCTTCCGACTTTGCCTCGGCTAATGCTTGAGCCAAAGTTTCAACCTGTTTCTCAGCACTCTGTGCCCTCTTTCGATAGCGGATTGATTCAGCCACCGGAACAAGTTTCAAGCTATTATTGATGTCACTATGTCCCGACTCTGTCTCTGACAAAATATTTTCGTCTGCGTCAATCTGACTCATTTCGACTCTATCTCCTGCATTGTGGTTTCATAACCTAATTCTCTGAGCACTTGCTCTGTCGGTACTCCCAGTTCTTTCTTTATCTGAGCCTCTTTTAGCTTTTCCATCACATTTTCAGGCAGCGGACTGGGAAAAATAACATCGACTTCTCTCTCTGATGTGCTGGTTTCATATACATTGGCCTTGTCGAGTATGCCCAGAATCATCCCGCAGATTTTTTTCAGCCCTTCCCCGTAAGTAAATCTCTTTCGTTCGTTTTTCGACAGCATCCCCATAAGTGTCAGCCTGAGAGCTACGGCACTGGTAAGGTTGCCCAGTTTATTTTTGATTACTCCCGCCACCACCGGCGTCACTCCGCTGGCCTTGTCGATTGCCTCCCTGATCTCGGCAATGTGTAGATTCTCACTTGGTGTCTTTCTGTCTCCGCCGAACTCTTCGATAGACGCATCCGGATTATCTGTATACCACATCCTGCCCGGCGATACAGGTTTGTCTTCAAAACCTTCTATCCCCTTACCCAGATACATCTTAAACGACTGGAATGTAATCCTGCTTGCTCTGTCACTCAATCTCGTATTAAGCTCATCTTGCAGTGGTATCAAAGGCTCCACATCGCTTAATCCCTCGTAGTAAAACGGCTGAGCGATATTTTGTATGTGAACCACGGGTAAAAACCCCCACGGCAATTCGCCCTCGGCCACGAATTGCTTATTTTCATACCTCTGCCACGCCCCCGCTGAAATAATTTCTGTCACTGCAACAACCTGTCTGCTGTCACCACTTTGTTTTTTCTGAGATAACAGCCTTGTAAGGAAGGAGTCTTTCTTGTTCAACGTATTTTTCTTCTGGTAGAAATGTTGAACATAATATCTGATTTTCTTGTAGTCGTTTTCTTCCAGAATAGGCAGCGCTCTCGGTGCTTCAATCTGTTCCAATTCGATTGTTTGTGCCAATTGCAGAACCTTTTTGAAAGGAAGGGTGGGGGTAGAACCCGTAGAAATGAATTGTTCAAAAACGTCGTCGCCAGGCCTGACGAGGCAATCAACAAAACCATAAACACTTCCGAGCACTGCCATATCCTGAAAAAATCCGATACCGCCGTTAGCCGCAAACACAGCCTTCAATATAGATTCTATTTCTGCTCGTTTTTGGCTTTCAGGCGATTTGGAAACAAAACTTATTGGTTTTCCGAACAAAAAATCTGCCGCCGCATTTATCCGCCAGGAAATATCGTTTTCAATCACAACTTCTTTCCGCTGAATATCTTTAACAGCCTTTGCGCCGAAAACACCAGTATTGGCCGAGTGAAGAAGACCGGTTATCCTTGAGGGAAGCCCATATTCCTGTGCCTGCAGATAGCACCGCCCCGACTCGTTCATTTTGCTGCTGTAAATACCACCATCGCTTTTATCTATCATTCGGTTCGTGTAGTATTCCCACAACTTCATAAAGTGGTTTTGGACCTCAATCGAACGTTCATCAACGAGCCATTCAATATAGTTAGCCTCAATTTCCCGGTCCTTAAAAATACCAAGCTCAAATCCCATTTTATATGCTCCTCTTTTGGTGGATAACCGTATTGCCGTCAACTATCCCAACACGACTCAAAGTTCCAAAAATCTTTGCTTCTAAAATTAGATGAACTTGCGCATTTGATGCGAAAATTCCCCCAATTCGCTGCGTTGATATTTCCTTAACAGCTTGTGATTAAAGCAGTAAGAAATTTTTTATTTTTTCCCGATTTTTGCCGTGCATACTTGCGCAAATGGTTCGATTTTTCGTTACTACCGCAAGAGACAGCAGCGAGAAAAATAAAAAGTTAGCCGCGAATGAACACGAATAAACAAAAGGAAAAAGGGCTGGGAGTTTTTAAGCTCTCAGCCCTTTGGTTTTAATTTGACGGGTTAGGGTGTTATCGATTTTTGAGCAAGCGCCATTTTCGGGGTCGCTGGCGGTCAAGTATAGTAACGAAGCCGTAGCCGTAAAATTCCTGGCCGGTAGTTAAATTGCCGACAACTTCTAATTGCACCTGTCCATTATCAGGGACGGCTTCGGTCAGTTCTGACTTGTCGAAGAAAGCAAAAATGCTCACACGCTTATCGCCTTTTTTCCCGTGCTCGAAGATATATTGATTTATAGGTTCGAGAGGGCCGGGATAGAGCAGGAGAGGAGTATCCTGATCAATCTGGTCTTTGGTGATGCCTTCCGGCAACTGAATCCATGCCATAACCCTCTTCATTTGGTTGTTCCGATTGATTACCTGCGGTAAAATCCGCAACTGTGATTGGATGTAATTAGCCTCGTATGCGCCCATATCGATACGGCTGTTAATTATTCGCGGGTTGCCGTCGAGGTCCGTCTCATTTGGTGCAGGTACATAACACGGGTCGCCGGCATTAATACAAGGTGAACCCAACGTCAGATGATAATCACCATCAATCCAGAAATCATCATTGGCATCTTCCGGCGTAGCATTTGCATTCCAGAGGCCCGGTTCGGCGAAACAGGGGTCGATATCAATGTTACCCTGGCCTTCCCAGCCGCCTTGAACATTGCTATAGCTTATGGTAATTGTCGATTCATCATCTTTGGATATTTCATCTCCACCGTCCCACAGGATGCAGTTGCTTAACTCAACGTTGCTCATCCAGACCCAGCCCCCGGATTTACAGGTTAAAGCACTTCCTTTAGTGGCTAAATTGTCAGCAAGTGTACAGTTGGTAATTGTCGGGCTGCTTCCAAAACACTGGATTCCTCCGCCCCTATCGAACGATCTGTTTCCGGTGATCCTGCAATTTCTAATTGCAGGACTGATTCCATTACAATAGATACCGCCGCCGAAATTATTAGCTGAATTACCTGCAAGCGTGCAGTTGGAAATCATAGAGTTGTAACCATGATCGCAAGACTCCGAATAACAATACACACCACCGCCTTCGTCTGCCGAATTGTTGCTAATCATACACTTGTTAATCATATAGATACTTTCATCAATTAAAATTGCACCGCCTTTAGATAAAATTGCACCGCCTTTAGAAGCCTCGTTGCCTGTGATTGTACAATTGTTGATTGACAAGGAATTATCATAGTAGCCACAATAGATTCCACCACCGTAAGAAGCCGAGTTGTCGCTGGAAGTACAGTTGTTGATTGACAAGGAACTATCATAGCCCCAACAGCAGATTCCACCACCAATAAAAGCCGAATTGTCGCTGAAAGTACAGTTGTTGATTGACAAGGAACTATTATAGCCGTGACAGCCGATTCCACCGCCGTAATAACCCGAGTTTCCGTTGATTGTACAATTGCTGACGGTTAATAAGGCGCTATTGCTACAAGAAATACCGCCGCTACCAAATCGCCCAGCTGAGTTATTGCTAATCGTACAATTGTAAATCAAATAGATACCATCCATAACCAAAATGCCTCCACCAGAGCCGCCGCGGCGGCGGCCGCCCCAGATCGTGTTGCCCCTGATGTTGCAGTTGGAGATTGTTATGTTGGCACGATTGCAGACAATACCACCACCGTCTCCGAACCTATCATATCCATTAGTGACTGTAAAGCCGGACAAAATTGAGCTTGAAGAAATGTCGTGGAAGTAGAAACCTATATGATGTTCGTCTTCGCTGCCATTGCAATCAATAATACAGTTCTCCGGGCCGTTAGCGCTGCGGACCGTAACACTTTTTCCTGTTACTTCAATATCACGGTTTCCGGGGCCTGTATAAGTATTAGGTTCAACAATAACAATGTCTCCATCAATGGCAGCATTTATAGCAGCCTGGATTGTAAGAAACTCATCAGGTACGTTAAGAGGCGACTTGGTGGTAAATGGGTAACACTGTCCCTCGTTGGAGTCTGTGGTCAGGTTGCCTGCAACATCAATAGCATCAATCACAAAATAGTACTCTGTCTGGCTAAGTAATCCGGCCAGATAAAGAGTATGGTTTGTCGTCAACGTCGAGTTATTATCAGTAATGGTATAGGAGCCATCGCAAGTTAAGCCGCAATATATAGAGGCTGTGGCCGGTTCATTGGTTTCAAATGTTATCATTGCTCTGGTGCAGGATATATCCGTCACCTGCACATTAGAGACTATAGGACTTTGACAGTCTATTGTCGCAACTTCCTCTACGGTTGCAGGGCTGCCGGTACCATCGTTAACATCGTTATATGTTACAGTAATAATCTCGCTGTGGGAGACCTGCAGGATGCCGTCTTCGGTATTCGCAGGGCCGGGTTCGACTGAAATCACACCGGCAAAGATGCCGACAGTGGTGTCTGATTCGGTCAGCAGCAGCGTTTCATAATCGCTGCCGTCAGTGGTCACCGTCACAATCTGGCTGTCGCTGCCCTTAAGGTCTGAATCAAACAGTACAATCCCCACAAGACTTGAGCAGGAATAGAAATAATCATCAAGACAAATGCGTCCTTGTGGGCCGAGTAGATTAATTGCTGCTCGATGCACATTTAATCTACCCGAAGCGCAGATTCCGGCAGCAATAGGGTCGGCTGCTTCGGTTAGAAATTGTTCGAGTTCATCGACTTGGATTTCGGGATAAATAGACAACAGTAGTGCACAGGCTCCTGCGACGTGCGGACAGGCCATAGATGTGCCTGATGAAATTGTTGTATAATCGTCATATACTGTCCTCATTGATGTCCCGGTTGCCCTTAATGATAAAATATCAACACCCGGGGCCGCTATGTCCACCCAATCACCATAGTTGGAGAAAGAGGCTTTTTCGTCGTTTGAATTTGTTGCTGCTACCCCAATCATATTATCGTAGCAGACAGGATAATAAATCTCCTGATTACTATTATCGTTTCCTGCTGCAGCTACCATAATTACACCCTGGCTGTAGGCATAGTTAATCGCATCTTCCATTGTTTCAGAGGAAAAGTCGCTACCCCAACTGTTGGACGTAACATCGGCGCCGTTTTCTACGGCATAATAAAAAGCTTCTACCGCATCAGAATTCCATCCGGACCCCCAGGAATCCAAAAATTTAAGCGCCATTATCTTTGCGTCCCAGCAGACGCCGGCAATATCCAGATCGTTATCTCCTTCAGCCGAAATAATACCGCCGCAATGCGTGCCGTGACCATGGTCATCTTTCGGGTCGCTGTCATAATTGCAAAAATCATAACCATATATATCATCCACATAGCCGTTACCATCGTCATCAAGGCTGTTGCCGGGAATTTCATCGGGATTGACCCACATATTATCATCTATGTCTCTATGGGTATAATCCACACCTGTGTCAACAACTGCGACTATTATTTCCGAACTTCCGGTGTGTATATCCCAAGCCTGGGGGGCATCAATATCACAATCTGCCGCCCCAGGTGGAGCATTATACCTGCCGCTTTCCGGATACATCTGGCCCGTATTATTTAAAGGCCACTGTATGGGATAACAAGGGTCGTTCGGTGTCCTGCATATCGAAACAATGTAATTAAGCTCGGCGTATTCGACGTTCGGATCGTTGTTATAAGAGGTCACTACATCTTCGAGCGATTGGCCAGGCTCAGGGTCAAGCTCAATCTTGTATATCCTGTCAAGTTCAGGGACCTTTGCACCTTTAGGAGCGCGTTTTAGTCTTCCGAGAATGTGTTTTTCTTTTTTTGTCAGAAGTGTTTTGTCTTTTTTCAGCAGGGCCTTCAGATGTTGTTTATTTTCCCTGAAGTTCTTAAATAATGGTTTGGCTTTTTTTAGTCGGTATTTTTTATTCAGCATGTCCATCGAACGGGACAGCTTAAGTTCGCGTGCCGAGATACCATCAGAGAGCCTCATTTCGAGTGTATCTGCAACGGGTCTGCGAAATTTGACGATTATCTGGTTCTCAGCGTAATCGGCCTGGGCAGGAGTAGTTGCCGCCGGGGCAAATCCAGATACTGCCAACAAAACAACAAGACTTAATACAATTCTCTTTTCCATTTTCCGTCTCCTTCAAAAATTATGATAAAAATATTATTACGGCCGGGCCACACACCCGCACCGGTTCTGTCTGAATTCGGCTTGTTTGTACTTTGTTAAGTTAAACTCCAAAACCACGCCTTCTTTAATTATTTATTAACAGGATGCGCAAAAGCAGGCATCTGTTCCCTGAATTCTGTTTTTTTCGCTTTAAACCCTAAGCAGGGCAGTAATATGAAAAACTCAGGCTAATTTTGGAATGGCCGGTTCGGTATGATAAAAGGGGTTACGAACTTATGATAACAAACAACAAAATATTATAATAAAAGTTTTTGAGCCTGCCTTATTCCCTTTTCACCTTTCAATTTCTTTTTCTGTTACTTTTATTTTACAACATAACCTGCGTCGTCACCTCGTTTTAACACACATAACAACTAATATCGAAGCTGATTATTCAATACCCACAGCCAATCGATATACCGGCCCGCACACCCCCATCACATTCACAGATTGCAGCTCCCATCGACCTCCGTCACCGCTCAATTTCAACTCAAACTTCGCATCAATATCCCTCCATTTGCCGTCCTCCTGACGCATCCGGTACCCTTTCAAATTCGGCGTGCTCGATACAATCTCCACCTTCATAACATCGCCAGAAATCACTGCATCCACTTTCAATACGTTCGGCGTCCATTCAATCACCTTCCGGTTGTCCTCAAACTGAAAGTAGCCGGCATCATAGGCCCAGTGCTTTTTGCCGCTACGATACCATAAATTCTCCCTGCAGTAATCATCGTTATAGAGCACCTCGATACTCGACGACTTCTGTTT
>CAZIKS010000192.1:1202-7140 GCA_964539795.1 uncultured Pirellulales bacterium | reverse complement strand
CCAAAAAGGGCTGGAATTGAGGAGGGAGAGGAGACTGCGAGATAATCCCAGCCCTAAAATTTCGAGTTTTTAATAGAAGCATTAGCTTCAGCAGCTTAAATGCTTAGCAAAAGTGCAAAAGTTAAAATTAATATAGAATCAACTTTTAAGAATAAGCCCTCGGCGATGCATCAAAGGGCCACTTTACCTCAAATAAGGGCAATGCAGAGAACTCTTCAAAAATTGGGCAAAGCAGTTTGGTATAACACGATGGAATTGGATTTTATACGGAGGCGCAATGGGCGATTTTTCGGTTCTTTGGGGGGTGGGCAGGAGAAAATAATCAGTTAACATATTTCCTTCGAGGTCGAGGTTTTTGCCGGTTAGGGGTGCGATTGGGAGGTTCCGGTTCGGGGAGTCTTTGGGTGTTAAAAGTAAAATCGGCTGTCAAAGTTCTGCCTTTTGCACTATAAGGATAAAAATAATGCCAGGAGCCCATCTGTATGAAGTCGGAGGTCCTG
This sequence comes from uncultured Pirellulales bacterium, assembly GCA_964539795.1. Lineage (GTDB taxonomy): Bacteria > Planctomycetota > Phycisphaerae > Sedimentisphaerales > Anaerobacaceae > CAZTKW01. The sequence goes on along the minus strand of CAZIKS010000192.1, from coordinate 6,640 downwards.
GTGCCCTTTGAGGCTTTGAGTTTCATAGCATAGCACTTTGCCAGCGGTATGTGACTGCTGTCAAGATTTCCAAAATAGTATTTTCTCTGATACAGGCCCTGCTGCCCCGAGGTAGGGTCAACTGGAATCCAACCGACACCGGGAAGATTAAATTCGGCCCAGCAGTGCCAGGGGTCATTCCCGTAAGACCATGCCCCGGGGACGGGTCTTGCGGGGATTTTTCCGGCGCGGCATATTGCAACAAAAACAGCGGCATACTGGACACATTCTCCCTTTTTTTTGTCGAGGCATTCAGCGGCGGTCCATGTCGATGAAGGTTTCTCGTAGGTGATGTTGTCTATGACATAATCGTAGGCGGCCAGGGCGAATTCGTAAGGGCCGTTTGCAGAGTTTTTTATATTTTCGGCTATTGAAACGATTCGGGGGTCGTAGGATTCAATCATCTTCTCAGGCTTCGTATAGTATTCGAAGTTTTCATTGATTATGTAAGGTGGAAAGGTTTTTTTTTCGAGCAACGATGTCCTCGTCCTGATTTGTTTAACGGCGAGCCTGTAGGAGAGTTTCAAAGTTTTAGAATCGTTCGGCTCGGGGAGGTTGCTGTCCCAAAAGGCCCTGACGATTCTTCCGGGGCCTTCGGCATTATCGACATAGAAAGTGTTATCGCCTTCAATTTCGATTTTACCAATTGCCAGCTCAGGCCATCTTGTGGGTATGGGAAGATTTAGTTCGAGAGTCAAGAGCGCGGTTATATTCTTATTAGTACAAACGGCGGAATGGGTAATATCATACATCACGGGGCTGACGTAGTTAATATATTCGCCGGCGTAAAGGTTCGACTGGAAAAGGAAGAAGAGAAAAATAACGGCCGGGCAAGGATTGAGATGCAGTATCTTATTTTCGACCAGCGGCTTTTTTGAAATCATACTAAAAGATACTCATAATTTTTCCATATTGTTCGGTTAACCAAACTGCTGCAAGAGCGATTATAAAGGCTGCGGCCATTGTGTCAAAGAGGCATTCAGACCGGAGCGATGCTTATTTAAGGAGTAAGCGCACCACCCGGGCATGTGAGTGCCTTTAGGTCGGATGGTGCGCCTCCCGGAGGAAACATTTTGAAAATACCGCATCGCCTCAATCCAACATTTGCAGCTTTCACCTATACATCATTATACTGGTAGCAAGTCCAAAAAAATTTGAATATTTGTAAAGTACGCTAATTAAAAGATTTATAATGGGCGAGCGTTAAGACGAAAAATCGGGCGAAAAGCCGGTTTGTAACCATTTCGAATATTAAGAGCGCGCAGGAAGCGGGTGAGTGCGCATAAAGATTAGGTGCCAAACAAATAAAAAACATTGAAAAAAAACAATCCTTGAAAATGAAAATTAAAAAAAGTAGAATTTGTTATTTCGGAAGTTATCAAAAAGCTTTCCGAAAGAGGATGAAATTTGTTTCGTTTTAACTGACGAATTATTTTAGAAACGGGAGGATTGAAATGGGTAAAAAACAGACACTTCTTTCAACTGTATTGATTCTTGTTGTTCTGACAGGGGTTTTGTTTTTGCAAACTCCGTTAGCGCGGGCGGCTTCGAGGCCTGCTGAAAAGCTGATATTAGGTTTCGAGAAGGAAGAGCTTATCGTCGGGGAGGAAATTGCGTATGATGAGAACCCGAGCCGCTGCTGGTTTTACTTGCTTGAGGGGACGGAGGGATTTGATTTTGCTGCGCGTTTCGAGTGGCCGGGAGGCAGGAACAGGGCCTGGACGTGGCTTTGCCGTAAGGGCGAGCACACTGAAGGAGAGCTTGCTTTGGTGACAACTGCCCGGCCGGCAAATCCGAAAGGATTGGAGGCATCATTCGTACAGACGGATTTTCTTTCGCAATATTATCCGAGCGCCCGCGACCGTTTCGAGGCGGAGCTTTTGATGACGACCTTCCAATGGCTGAGCAAGTCCCGGCCGCAGCTACGGGACTGGTCGGGCTATGAGCGCCTGCTGATGGATGTTCGCTGCGAGGAGGCTTCGGTGGAGGTGTGGCTGGCGGTTGAAGATGATATAATGGAGCCGCCGGTAGTAAGGAAATTCAATGCGCCAAAGGGCAAGTGGGTGACTCTGGAGGTTGACCTGAAGAAGGCTGTCGAGGTGCGCCAGATGGATTTATCGAAGATAACAAATTTCTGGCTTATGGGGCGGGCACCAGTCCGGACGACGGTTCGCATCGATAATATCAGGATAGCAAAGCGGGACGTTGACGCCGCTTATAAGGTTCTTCGAGACGACAGTTCATTGGCGGTTACATACGTTCGTCCAAAACAGCCGGAAGTTCCGAGCCGCTCGCCGGGGATTAAGCCTGACCGGTCGGCTGTAAAGCTGACAGAACCCGTGGTCGTTGCCGAGGGGTCGGTTGCACCGTTAGGATGGGTATCGGCATACGATAATAACTTAATATTTGTCGCATACAGCGTGGAGAAGGGAACCAAACCCAAAGCGGCCTATACCGATGACGGCGGGCTTACGTGGAAGCAACTTCGGGACCCGACGGCGAGGAACCTCGACCACGGGACGTCCAGAGGCTGTGCCATCGATGTCGAAGGCGACGGAGTTGCGATATCGAGCGGGCCGGGCTGTGCGGGAGTCGGGCGGGCCACACCGAGACAGCACCTGACGAAATATACCTTTACCGGCAGGGGCTGGGAGGCGGAAGCTACGACTATCCTTGATTCTGATATTCGTCACTGTGCATCCAATGGGTCAGTAGTGCGTCTTCGCTGCGGGCCTTATAAAGGGCGGCTGTGGGCAAGCTGGGGGGAGATTGGGCGCGAACATATCATGGGTGTGCATGCCAAGTATTCCGATGACGATGGACGAACGTGGATACCGTGGGGCAGAGGGGCACAGATACCGGGTTCCAAGTTCGGCGATTGGTCCAACGGCACTTACGGGTATCCGGAGACGGTGATAGCGCCTTACAAAAAGCATGTGGCGTGCTTCTGGCGGCATAAACAGGATTGCGGCGTGATGTGGTCTTTTTATGACGGCGAGAAATGGTCAAAACCGGAAGAAATCTCGCCGGTTGTGCTTAACGATATGGACGGGGCGTACCGCGCAACAATGTCGGCGGTTACAAGGGGAGACAGGGAGATATTCTTTATCGCAACAGGACTCAACTATGTCCTTCGGTGGGACGGGCAGAAGTGGCATAAGGAGGCTGTAGAAGTCGAAGACGGAGGTATGCTGTCACTGGCGGGCAAGGTGGTGACACTTTTCGAGGCAGGGAAGGTAAACCGCAGGTGGAAGGAGCGGCGGTGGGAGCGTCCGGCAGTTATTCGCTGCTACCGGCGAGGGGCCAACGGGCAGTGGGATAAAGGGGTGGCGTTGACGGAGAAGTTCAATATCGACGAGTACAGGGCCCTTGCGGGTTACTCGGTACCGCCATATTCGCCGTCGAACTTCGTTCCGCTGGCCTACAGCGACGCCGACGAAGGCAGGATTAAGCTTTTGAAGGTGCCGGTAACAGAAGGCGGCCTGTCATCAGGTGCGCAGTGACGATTTAACGGCGGCGGTTTTAAGCGGCTTTTTAGCTGTGAAAATCGGCAAAAAGCTCGACATCGTTTTAGAAGCGGTTTCAAAACTCGATGTCGAGCTTTTTCCATCTGACGAGGATTTCCTTTTTGGAATAGAAGCCAACGTGACGATAAAGTTCCCTCCCCTCTTTATCGTAAAAAATCTGGGTCGGGATTTTTTTTACGCCGTATTTATTTCCGGCTTCGGTATTTGCCCAGACGTCTATATACCTTATCCTGAATTTCCCCCCGTAGTCCGCCCTTAAGTCGTCCAATATCGGCGTCATTTTCCTGCACGGGGGACATCCGTGGGAGCCAAGCTGAAGCAGAACGGGCAGGCCGGAACTTGTGCTCTCGTCTGCAACTGGCATTTTTTGAGTCCACTTTCGGTCTGACTTTTGAAATTCAACTTCGTGCCTGTGTATTTTGAGTATCCTGACGCCATTTACTACATCACCTTCCTTTACCACTTTGCCGTCCACTATAGCCGCAGCGTTACCCTCGACATAGAAGATACCGGCAAGGGGCACCTCTCTTTTTATGACCATAACGGTTTTTGCCGCGGCTGTAGACCACAAGCCTTTCAGTGATGGGCAAAAATTGTAGATTATGACGGCGACAAACACAACGCCAACACCCAATATAACAACTTGGCGAAAGCGGAACCTTTTTTTGCTTACAACCGGTTCCTGCGCGGTCTGCTTCTTGACATCGTCGTCGGCGCCGGGGCGATAATCAAAATTAATCATTTTCCCAATTTCCCTCACAAATTGAATTTATAATGTATCAGTTATTCTTGTTTATTTTCGGCGATTTTCGAGTGGCACTTGAAGGCAACGAATCGAGTTCTTAAAAAGCCCTATAAAATCCTGTTCTGGCCGTATAAACAGCGGAATTGGTTATACCCGTTTTTCTGACGGGCGGGTATTTATTGGTTTATTTCAGAACAGAACAGCCCAAAATACAGGCCTTTTAGCCCAATTAACGGACGGCTGTCAACGTCAGCAGGGCCATACAGGTCCTGGCGGAACTCATAACAAACCTGCTCGCAAAAATAACCTGATTCTTATGCCAAATCCAGGGTATGCACAAATTACAGTCTTTTTTGCCCCCCCGTTTTTGAAAAATTATATCCCCTTTCCAGACCTTGACAAACTGAATTTTCCTCCCCCCTTTCCCCGCTAATAGACACGGTGAAAAATATTTTTTAGGTCTTTCTTGACAAATAGGGTATCTGTTCAATATACTGATAATTGCGCCGTGACTGTGCCGAAACGCAGGATTAGGAGAAATTCTAACACGGCGTCGTTTTTTTTAATGTAGTTTTACAATCTGCGCGGACTCGGGTTCGTTCCAACCGCTGCCGTCGTACCATTCCACATAGACGTACTCCTCGGCATCCGGTCAGGCTCAACGGTTGTGTTCACCTCTATTGCTCCGTCGGTAGGGCTGGGACCGGTTGCCTAACCCGGTTCTTCAGAAGCAGCTTCGGTCGTAAAGCTCCATACGTCACCGGTAGTGGTACCATAGGAATTTATCTCATCGATACGCCAGTAGTAGGTCGTACTGTACTCCAGAGTGCCCAGGTCGTACGTGGTGGACGTCTGGTTGCCCTGGTACTCACCTATATCCGGCGTTGAATCCGTGCCGAAGTACACATCGTGTGACATTGTGTTCTCACCCGCCGTCCAGCTGAGGTCGGCATTGATACTTACATCCGTTGCCCCATCAGGTGGGTCAGGATTCGTGGCCTTACCAGGTGGGGCGCCGCCCACAGTCGTAAAGCTCCATACGTCACCGGTAGTGGTACCGTATGCATTGACTTCATCGATACGCCAGTAGTAGGTCGTACTGTACTCCAGAGTGCCCAGGTCGTACG
>CAZIKS010000192.1:0-1102 GCA_964539795.1 uncultured Pirellulales bacterium | reverse complement strand
TGCCGAAGTACACATCGTGTGACATTGTGTTCTCACCCGCCGTCCAGCTGAGGTCAGCATTTATACTTACATCCGTTGCCCCATCAGGTGGGTCAGGATTCGTAGCCTGTCCCGGTGGTTGACGTTTAGCTTCGGCTGTGAAACTCCGGAGGCTGCCTGCAGTCATACCATAGGCATCTTTCTCATTGATACCACAATAGGTCATACACAGCAGCACAAAAAATACCGCGAATATTTGTGTCTTAGCCTTTAATCGCATTTGCTTACTCATTTCGAAAAACCTCCTAACTCAACATTCCATTCATTTTGCTTAAAGTCTTGTCAGATAATACACCCGCGATTCATTTTCACACTTTTTGACCTCCTTTCTGCGATACATAAACGCTTTTGTTTTTATTCTCTCTTGCCCAATTCTTACAAATCGCCACATCACATAAGGAGGGACCTGTTTTCACAACAGCCCCCTCGGTTAGCTGGTCATTATTAACCACCTGATGCCGGGTTCCTGGCTTGCTGCGAAAGACCTCTTCAGCGCCGAACCACAGCATATCAATTGATGAAACTCACGCCGGATTTCGCTCTGAAAATGAGTATATTGAAAACATACTTGTGCTGTTGGCTTTTGTCAAGTCTTTTTTAGTTTTTTTTATGCTTCGCTGCCGAAGTGGGACACAATCTTCTCATATCAGCCGCATATAAAAGGCAGCCGCAAAAATCCCGAATGTGCCTTTACCAAAGCCTGCTTTTTCTCAAAAAGCCCGTTATTTGCCTAAAAACCGCCTCCGAATTAGAAAAAACAGGCTCGGGCTGCGGAGGCAGGAGAGTGAGCAAAGTCACAGCCCCGAAATATTTCTTGCTTATTTGTCTCTTTCTCACCGCAAATTTATTTCACGACTTCTTGATTCAGTCCCTTTACTGCCCAACTGCTCTGCCCTTGGCTGCCCCGCTTGCCGGCCTCTGCCGCCAATACCAGTCTCGAATCCAAATAAATACTTGTACCTTTGTCCTAAAATGCTATAGTATCACCCTATGAAAAAGTCATTAGCGCATTTACCGAAGCGAAAGCATTATGAGCTGGCGCTGGTCAGGGATATTATTCTGG
>CAZIKS010000191.1:0-7143 GCA_964539795.1 uncultured Pirellulales bacterium | reverse complement strand
CAAACCCAATCAAACCCAATTTCAAACTTTTTGCTGGGGATGTCATACGGAGAAATTTATGCTTTTTAAACGCCTAAATAAGAAATCTCAGCTCAGGAAAACAAAATACTCTAAAACCTTCAAGAACTCCCATTCTGCCTGTTTTTACAAACCAATATTGACATCGCACCCAATTTTTGCTGTAATAACTCACTCAGGGTTACTGAATTCTGTTGTCCTTCTAAGGCAAAGCCGAAGATATCGGCCGTAAAGATAAATGATAAATACAACCATCCCTAATATCGCAGCCGCACTAACATCGCTCCTCCTGTTGATATCTCCTCTGGCCTGTTCGGCCCCCGCCGCTGACTGCGACCTGATTATATACAATGCCCGGATTCTTACAGTTGATAAAGACTTCTCCATCGCTCAGGCCCTTGCCGTCAAAGGCAGCAAATTCATTGCCGTCGGCTCAAACGATGAGATTATAAAACTCGCCGATGGCTCTACAGAGAAAGTCGACCTCAAAGGCAAAACTGTTATCCCCGGAATCATTGAGGGCCACCTGCACCCGGAACGCGCATCGACCAGCGAGCTTTTCGACGAAATCCCCGACGTCCACACCATAAACGAACTCCTCGAATGGGTCAAATCCCAGGCTCAAAAGAAAAAGCCCGGCCAATGGATTGTCTTCCCGAAATTCTTCCCGACAAGACTCATTGAAATGAGGGAGCCCACAAAAGATGAATTAGATAAAGCCGCCCCCCAAAACCCCGTCTTCCTAAACGGAAGTTATGCCGGCGTTATAAACTCCGCCGCACTACGCATCTCAGGCATCACAAAAGACACAACAAACCCCGACATACTAAAAAACCCCGATACCGGCCGACCAACCGGTTTTATTCGGGCATCTGCTTTCAGCCTTCTAAAAGAACTCCCCTCCCCGGAGTTGACCTACGAAGAAAAACTCAACGCCCTCACAGATATGCTCAAAAGATACAACAGCGTTGGAATAACAAGCATTACCTCCGGTGGCGGCGGAAATGAAAATCTAAAGATGTATCGCGACCTAAAAAAAACCGACAGGCTCACAGCAAGAGTCTTCCAGAACATCTACATCCGTTTTGACTTAACAGCCCCAATCGAAGAAATCAGGGAAAAAATATTAAATCTCGGATATCATACCGGCTCTGGCGACGAATGGGTAAGAGTCGGAGCCCTAAAAACCAGCATGGACGGCGGTATCTTAACCGGCACTGCATATATGAGACAGCCATGGGGTACAAGGGCAAAAAAAATCTTCGGCATAACAGACCCCACTTATAGAGGTGTTTTGAAAATAACCAAAGAACAGTTGATACCCATCGCCGACATCGCAAACCAAATCGGCTGGAAATTCACCGCACACTGTACCGGCGGAGGCGCAGTTGACATTATGCTCGATGCCTTTGAAGAGGTAAACAAATCCCGCCCAATCAAAGACAGGCGATTTTCAATCATTCACGGCAATTTCTTTACGCCGCAAGCCATTGAAAAAATGAAAACACTCGGCGTCTATGCCGACGCTCAACCGGCATGGTTTTACAAGGATGCCGACGCATTAAAGTATGTACTCGGTGACGAACGAATCAAAACTTTCCTCCCCTTCAGGTCTCTTTTTGATGCCGGCGTAATAGTTAATGGCGGCTCTGACCATATGGTAAAGTTTGATTCTTACTCCGCCATCAATCCCTACAATCCCTTCCTCTCTATGTACACAGCCGTCACAAGGAAAACAGAAAGAGGCTCCCTCATTATCCCCCAAGAGACCATTACAAGACAGCAGGCCCTGAAAATGTACACGATAAACAATGCCTATGCTTCTTTTGAAGAAGACATCAAAGGTTCGATTGAACCCGGCAAGCTCGCCGATTTTGCAGTCCTCGATACTGACCTTTTATCCTGCCCCGCCGATGACATAAAGGACATAAAAGTCCTCGCAACTTACCTCGACGGACGCCGCATATACTACCAGCCGTAATAAACTGTTAAATCCCTGAAAGTTTCAGACTGAGTTTCTAACCTAAAGCTGCCCTGATTTTCTTCAGAAATTTCGGTACCCCTGTCATCGGGTCTTCTTTTTCCTCGTACTCTATTGGCAGATATCCGCTGTAGTTCGCCTCGCGAAGAATCTTGACCACTCTGTTCATATCGACATCTTCTCCCTTAACGCTCACCTTAACATGGCACGTAAGGGCATAGGGTGCGACCATTGCTATTTCTTCATAAGGCTCGTCGCTCCGGAAATTACCCGTATCGAGGTTCGCCCCCATCCACTCCGAATCCACCCTCTTTATAATATTCAGCACCTGTTCAGCACTTGTGCATATCCCGCCGTGATTTTCCAGGGCAAGCATTACTCCGTATTTCGAAGCATGTTCACAGCACTCTTTGAAAGCCTCCACCGCTCGGTTCACAGAAGCCTCTTCCGTGTCCCCCTCCGGCACCCTGCCACCGAAAACTCGCATCTCAGGTGTCCCTAATTTAGAAGCGCACTCTGTCCACGTCTTGACCTTCTTTATCTCTTCCGCCAGTTTATCCTTGTCTGAAACACAGAAATCGTTACCTACCGCCGTCCCATTTATTTCAAGACCCGCCAGGAAAGCCTTCTTCTTGACATGGTAAAGATATTCGTCGCTGCATCGCTCCGGGTAATTGGGAAAATAATAAAACGTCAGCTCGGCCCCGTCGAAACCAAGCTTCGCTGCATATTCTATAAAATCATCGATATTCATTTTCCCTTCGCCGAAGTATTTGCGCATCGAATATGCGCATATACTCGTTTTCAGTCTCGGCTCTCCTATCCTCTTCACTTTTGTTTGCCCGTAACTGTCATTGCTTACAAGTCCAAGCCCCGCCGCCGCAAATACCGGAAGTGCCGCCGACTCTTTCAAAAAGCTTCTGCGATTAATTTCATTACCCATAATTTTAACCCTTGTATTAAACCTTTGTTTCAAGTTCGGCTTCACCTGTCAATACCGACACGCCCAAGCCTTCAAGCTCCCATAAAATACCCTTTTCACCCCAGCTGGTCAATGAAAATCCCCACTCCCCCCGCCGCTCCGCCAAATCACACCCTCCTCCCAGCCAAAAGTCAGGTCGAAGATGCATTTGCACCACAGCGGCAAATAAGCCACTCGAATGCAAAGTCATTTTACCAGACGCTTCTAAAACTCTTGCAGGTATAAACCTTCGCTCTTAATCTATCCTACAAAGCACGCATAAATTCCACAACGTCCTTTTTCTCCCGCTCGGTGAGCTTGGTCCCGAATATCAGGTTAAAGAACTCCACCGTATCTTCCAGCGTAAGCAGCCGCCCGTCGTGCAGGTACGGCGGTGAATCTTTTATACCTCGCAATGGAAAATTCTTAATCGGCCCGTCCGAAGCTGCATACCTGCCGTTCACCATTTGAGGCTTATAAAACCGCTCAGCCTTAAGGTTATGCATCAGGTTATCGGTATAATAAGGCGGCGTATGGCATTCCGCGCACCGCCCCTTTCCGAAGAACACTTTTTCCCCTCGAAGCTCGGCCTCGCTCGCCTTGCTTTCGTCGAGTCTCCCGAACAAATCTAGCTTTTCCGCCGGAGGAAAATCAAGAAGTGCCTGGAACTCGGCCATAAAGTGCACCTGGCTGGCCCGCTCAAGAATGTTCACGCCCTTTTTGGTTGCGATTACAGGGTCGCCGTCGAAGTAAGCCGCTCGCTGCTCGAATTCCGTAAAGTCCTCAACGCTCTTCAGTGCCCGCTGCGAGCCAAAAAGTCGCTGGATATTAACCCCCCGCAAGGGCGGCGTATCCAGACGATGGCGAAACTTTTGCGGCCGTATGTCGCCGACAAGGTGTGTCGGTGCCACCGTATGACCGTTCGAATGGCAATCGAAACACGTTACCCCCCTGCTCGGTTTTTCGCTGCGCCTGTCCTCGGTTTGATTGAACTGCTGCTGGGCAAACGGAGTTACAAGCAGCCGAAGACCCTCAAGCTGTTTCGGATTAAGTATCCCGTTAAAAAGCTTATAGTAGTTATTAATTGTCACCACCTTACCCTGTGAAACATCACCCAGGTCCGTACGGGTGGTCAAATATATTGCAGCCGGAAATTCAGGAAGAAAATGGTCCGGCAAATCAAAATCAAGGTCAAAACGTGTCAAATCACGCCCTTCCTGCTTATTCATTTCATCTATCACGAACTGCGGAAAAAGCATTCCCCCTTCGTTGTGGTTCGGATGTGGCAGCGGCAGAAACCCTTTCGGAAAAAGCCCCTTCTCCCGGATTTCTTCCGGCCTCATTGCCCCAAGCTCTTCCCACGTAACGTCATCGGCAAGCTTTACTCGAACCCCCTCCTGCACCGCTTTGCCGCGGGACATCGTTACCCCTCTTGCCGGCCGGTCAGACAAATCATACCTTTCCCTCAGCAAGGCCATTTGACGCGCCATAATTTCCTCTTTGCCTGCCTTCATTCTCATCATCGTTGTCTCGAAGTCCTCCGTAATGGCAACCGGCGCATAGCTCGTCCCTTTCGCTGCCGATACCTCCAAATAGGCTAGGGCTCCGATAACAATCAGAGCCGCCGCGGCGAACGCGCCACTTCCTGTAATGTTAATTCTCTTTTTCATTTTCGTCCCCTTTCAGCTATTTCCCCGCTCTTGATTTAACATTCGGGGGAGCCCTCCCGAACTCCCCCGGAACCGGAACAGTGATTTCATTAATACTTTTCTCACACATGCAATAGTGCCGTTCTCTCCTTTTCTTTATTTTACGCCGGCCTCTGCCATAAACCATTCTGGGCACTTCCAATATATACTCCCAAAAAACCATATTCCCTTACTGCTGAAATGCAAAAATAACAATAACCGTCCCTCTCCGCTACTGGGAAAATTACCTGTTTTTAACTCGAAAATTTACGGGGCTAAAACCCCTTTATTCGCCCCCATAACGACAATTCGCGGGGTTCCATCTCTACTGCTCAACTGTCAACTGCTCTGTTTTGCTCTTCAGGTGCTAACACCTATCAAACAAATACGCATGTAAGCAAAAACAGACTTTTTTATAAAATTTCTGAGTAACTGCCCTCTTGCATATAAAATCTTTTAATCAATATTTAGACGCTCATCTTCGCTAACTTTATAGGAAGAAGTTCTGTCAACAGCCGATGGCAAATACAAAGCGTCATTGAAGATGTTCGCCAACAGAAGGATTCTATAACACAACTTTCGAGGCTTAATTATGACTGATGAAACTTGTCACGAAGAAGAAGTGTCTCGCACCGAAGAAGGCCGACGCAGCAAAAAAGACCGCCGTTGCTCTAAAAACCCTTACAATGGACCCGAACGACGCAGCGGCACGAACAGACGTCGTCAAGGTGACTGCCCGGACGGCACGAAAAACGCTTAAATAAAAACCTTGGTCTCCTGAAATCAAAACTTAGCCTCAATGAAAATAGAGCTTTCGTATTCTTGAGGCTGTGTTTTTCGTTTAAAGACGATTTGCGACTGTAAATCCCGCTCTGAGAGGCGGTCATAAGCAGTTATTAAGAATGTTCGTTATCCGGTCAACCAGTTCGATATGACGCTGTTCGTCTTCGGCGATTATGCTGAAACAATTTCGCAACTCCTCATCCTTTACGCTCTCGTTCTGAAATGCCCTGAGGTAGAATTCATGAGCATCCTGCTCGAGCATCTTCATCGTTCCGAACTCATTCAGTAGTTTTTGCTTATTCGAATTATCCATCATAGCCAAGTTTCGATTGCAGATTTTTGATTATATTTCTGTGCCGCCTCGTATCGTCCAGCAGTATAGTGAGGCTTTCCCGGATTTCTTCAAAAGTCTCGTCCTTCAGTTCCCCCGGCCAGTTCTTCCGCTCCATATAGTCACGGTAGACGCTGTGGGCTATCTCATCTTCCATGTCCAGGGCCGATATAAGCAGCCCTGATATTGTTTTGGCTTCTTTTATTTCTATGCTCTGCATTTCGTAAACCTGTAAAATATTATGTCTCTATCATATACTTCGGCTTGATTTGACCCGGAATTAATAACCTAATCCCCACTGCGCAAGGCTTTACCGTTGATAATTAAGGCAGAATTACCCCGAAAACTGCCAAACCCCAGATGAGGGCAAAGCCCTCACAAATTAAAAAAATCAGGGCCGGGGAGCGGAGGGAGGAATTGTTGAGCGAAATTCCCCGACCCTGATGTATTTCTTATCTTTTTTCTAAAATCTCAGTTCCCACAAAGAGCCTTTACTTCTTAACCTTCATCTAAAATAACTTTCCGTTATTCAAAATTAAGAATATCAGGGCCGGGCTGCGGAGGGAGGGAGAGTGTGCGAAATACCCGACCCTGAAAATTCCTTGTTTATTTTTTCTTTTATTGCATAAATATTTCCCTGCAAATAAGGCAGGACGCCACCCGGCTATATGCCGCTCCTTCGCCCGCGCCCGGTGCATAATAGCCTTTATATTTAAGAGCAAATACTTATCTGCCTATAAGGCAGCGCACCGCGGAGGACTTTTATTAAATCTCCGTTCATAATCAAACATATCAATTCCCTTCGTCGCTCTATATAACCGCCGACGCCCCAAATACAAAAAGAGCACCGCCGCAATCACGCTCACCGCAGGCCCACCAGCGCCCTTGAAGAACGTAAAAGACAGACGGTGCTCTCTCTATAGACTTTAGAGACACCGGCCTTTGTACTGTAAACAGCACAAAAGCTGCGGTGGCTTCCGCCTAAACGAAAGCCACCGAGCCTTCCACACGTTTCTTCAAATACAAACTGGTGGTTTGCGGTGAAACGTATAGAATCTCAGTGATTCTTATTTGTCAGCGGTTTTCTCTCCGCTTATTATCTATTATAACCTCGTTAAATCCTTTGGCAAGAACTTTTTTAAGTTTTTTTTATATTTTTTTCACCCTTTTTTTTCACCTCCTAACGCAACCTCATGTCCCTACACTGTGAACAACACAAAATCATTGACATTTTATCCCCTCTAAACTAAATTGCTGACAAAAAGTCCGCCAGATAAGCGGCGGATAAATTTTGTATGTTATTATGTTGGCTATCAGATGAATATTAACAAAGCAGAAAAAACATGCTATATGTGTGAAAAACTGGCTACAAGTGTGGAGC
>CAZIKS010000190.1:6470-7178 GCA_964539795.1 uncultured Pirellulales bacterium | reverse complement strand
GGAGTCATTCTTCTATGGGTAAAAAAGTTGCAGCTATTATATGTGCGGCCGGTGCGAGCAGCCGCTTCGGCGAAAAGAGGAGAAAACCTTTTGTGGATGTTGCCGGCAGGGCGGCATTTCTCAGGAGCGTGGAGGTTTTTTCCGACCGCGAGGACGTAAAACAGATACTGCTGGCCATCTCGGCCGAAGATGAGGAGCTGGTAAGCGTCAAATGGGGAGCCAACCTGCAATTTTTCAATGTAAAAATATGTTTCGGCGGCGCCGAGCGTTTCGATACCGTCAAGGCCGCCCTTGAACTTGTCAAAGACGACATCGACCTTGTCGCAGTTCACGATGCGGTGCGCTGTTGTGTAACAAAGGAGTGGGTCGATAAAGTTATTGAGGCCGCCGGCCAAACCGGGGCGGCTATATTAGCGTGCCCGGTTGTGGCGACTGTTAAAGAGGCCAGGGACAATACGATAATCAAAACCGTCGACAGGAGCAGTCTTTACGAGGCCCAGACGCCGCAGGTGTTCGGTTTGGAACTTCTCAAAAAAGCATATGAGAACCTTGAGAATACCGACGAAAACAAAATCAGCGACGACGCACAACTTGTGGAAGCGGTCGGGGGGAAAATAACAATCGTAGAGACGGACAGTTCCAATATAAAGATTACTCAAAAAAGCGATGTTGCGATTGCCGAGGCCATAATCAAAAGCCGTCCCAAAC
>CAZIKS010000190.1:0-6460 GCA_964539795.1 uncultured Pirellulales bacterium | reverse complement strand
ACCGGGAGCAAAAGGTCCGGCGGGTCCTTACATCGAAGCTCAATGGTAAATAATGAAATGCCTGCCTGCCTACCAGGCTTAGAAAAATCAATATTGTGAAAAAGGAGAACAAGCGATGAAATCATTATTCTGCAGAAAAGAAACGGTCGTTTCCTTAATATTGCTGACTGCCGCCGTCGGCTGCACCTGGCAGGAAAAAGCACGTACCGGAACAATGCCTTTATTGTTTCACAGCGACTTCGAGGACGGCTCACTTGCCAGCTGGGAGGCAACAGACGCCGCTGCCTGGAGAATCGAAGAGGAGAGCGGGGGCAAGGTGCTGGCCCTGTTCAGGCAGAGTAATTACGAGCCGAAAGTCCGCTCGCCTTTCAATATCAACCTGATTCGGGATGTCTCTGTCGGCAGTTTTACACTGGAACTGAAGATGCTTTCGACAACGAAAGATTACGGCCATCGGGACATGTGCCTTTTCTTCGGTCATCAGGGGCCGTCACGTTTCTATTATGTGCACATAGCCAACATTTCCGATGCCCATGCCAACTCAATATTTATTGTTGACGACAAGCCCCGCGTATCGATAGCGAAGACGAGAACCGAGGGAACAAAATGGGACGATAACTGGCACACGGTAAAGCTGGTGCGCGATGTGGATAAGGGAACGATTGAGGTATTCTACGACGGTAATAGCGAGCCGATTATGACGGCTGTGGACCATCGCTTCAAATGGGGCAGGGTTGGCGTAGGCTCATTCGACGACACGGGCCGATTTGATGATATTCGGCTATGGGGCGTTAAAAAATGATTCCGGACCTTCGGCCATAAAGCTTAAAAACAGGGGATTTGAAGCCCAAACCTCTGCAGGAATGGTGAATTGCGGCACATTAAGCTCGGCTAAAAAACCATTGACACAACGACCCTGTATATGTTAAAATAGACAAGGCTGAAGGTCTATCTGCATTGATTGAATTTGTTCTTTTACGCGATGGCTGTTCGGCATGTATTTCTTTACCATAAACGTCATGTCCGATAACAGAGTTTGAAAAAGCATACGTTCCGGAGGAGGAAGCAAATTCGGCAATTTCGTTTTGTGAATATCAAAGCGGCTTAAAGAAAGACTGAATAAAGTGATATGTCCATAGATTCAGATAAACAAACTTCGAAGCAGAAAAAAGGCTCATATAGCCCGCTTCGGCCTTCTCATAAAGCCAAAGGCAGCTTACCTGTGACTGGCGGCCATAAAAAGAGCATTTTGAGCAAGCCGGTAAAAAACCCTGCCAAGTTCGTCGACCGGACTCTCAGATGCCGGTATGAGCTGAAGTATGTTGTCAGCGAGTCGAAGGCCGCATCGCTTATGACTTTTATCGAGCCTTATATCAGCCTTGACCGCTACAGCAAACTGCAGCCTAACGGCTTCTATCCGATTGTCAGCCTGTACCTTGATTCCAACGATTTACGACTTTGTCGGGAAAGTCTGACCGGACACCTGAACCGTTTTAAGCTGCGTGTTCGCAGTTATACGGATGACCCTGCTTATCCCCGTTTTTTCGAAATCAAACGCCGTGCAAACACAGTTATAATCAAAAGCCGGGCCAGAGTCGGCAGTCAGGATGTAGCTGCTTTGCTTTCCGGGCGCTATATCCCACCCTCACAGGATTATAAAACCGACATTGATACAATCAAGCAGTTTCAACTATATATGCAGAGTATCAAGGCCAGACCGATGGTTCTGGTTCGTTATCTGCGTCGTGCGTATGAAGGGGATTCTGAAAACCGTGTACGCGTTACCTTCGACCGCGACCTGTGCTATAATGTTACCGATAAGCCCGATATATTGCTGGGTGGTTTGGGCTGGCAGCGGAACTCGCAAGGCGGGGTGATTTTGGAAATTAAGTTTACCGGACGTTACCCTGCGTGGCTCAGCCGAATGGCTGAATGCTTCGGTCTGCGGCAGCAATCAATGTCGAAATACGCCACCTCGGTAAAAAAAGCCTGTTCGTTAAGATTTTGTGCACCAAAATTGCCGATAGAAGTATAATACTTATGGATAGATTTTTGGAAATTCTGGAGGGTGCTCCCGTTCAAAGCGGGATTTTCACCCCTGAAAACGTGCTTCTGTCTCTATTGCTGGCATTTGTACTGGGACAGGTTATGGCCTGGGTTTATTATTTCACTCACAGCGGTCTTTCTTATTCAAAAACATTCGTGCAGTCGCTTGTTATGGTAACTGTCGTGGTAGCTTTGATTATGGCGGTTATAGGTAATAATATAACACGAGCGTTCGGCTTAATGGGGGCTTTGGCGATTATCCGTTTCCGCAACGTAGTCAAAGACACCCGTGATATGATTTTCATATTCTGCGCTCTGGTGATAGGAATGGCAGCAGGCACACAGGCATATATTATCTCCATAATGGGTACCATTCTTCTGAGTCTGGTAACCCTCTACCTGCACCTGACCGGATTCGGTACCCATCAGTCTCACAACGGCTTTTTGCGTTTCAGCCTCAAGGAGCATATCGGTCCCAGGCATCCTCTGCCGGGGATACTTAAGCGTTTCTGCGGCAGTTTCACCCTCATATCCGCCCAGGACAGCGGTTATGGAAGCTCCGAAATCGAATACGCCTATCAGTTAATGGTAAAAAGCGCCAAGAAAAACGAGAAAATGCTCTCGGAACTGGGAAAAGTCGAGGGCATTGAGAATATAAGTCTGACAATGCAGGAAGTATTGCTGGAGGTTTAATGGGTGTATGAAAAAGGCAAGAGGACATCGCAGCGGTAATTTGCGCCTTCACATCCTGCCTATACTGGTTTGGCTTGCGGCGCTGGGGGGCGTGGTCTTTCTGCTTTCGCATCGCAGGCAGCGTTTTGAAGTTCTGGGGCTGGCCCAGGGCCAGATTCGTCAGATATCATCAACGTCTATGGGGCGTTTGCAAAACGTTCCTGTTCAATTGTTTGAGTCTGTCAGGGAGGGTGATGTCGTAGCCATAATCGATACGGTGCTTGACCACAAACATTTAGAGGTTGAACTGGAAGCGAAACAAGCTGTTTTCTCAGCTGAAATTGAACAGCTGCAGGCTGAGTTAAAAGCAACCAGTAACCGTCTTACAGTCGAGGCTGCCAATCGGAAAAACGACATGGTTGACACACAACGACGATTCGCTTTGGACGTCGAAAATGCCAAGCTCCGCACACTCCAATTAAAGGCGTCGCTGGAACCCGACCAGATAAGGCTGGAGGAACTGGAGCTGGATTCGAAGATTCTTGCTGTTCAGGAACCGCTGCAATCTAACACCGCCATACTTTATGAGCAGAAAAAACTGAAAAAACAGTACGATGCATTGGCCAAAGAAATCGAAGAGAATCGGCATCTGCTGGTTCAGGCAGAAAATGATTTGGAGCAGGCTATAAGCCGACGTGACGAATTTGCCCTTCGCCAGCCAGCGAATCCCGAACTTGAGACAGTTCTGGAGCCTATGCGGGCAGCCATAAATGTCAAACAAGTCCAGATAGCAGAAATATTGACCGACCGGCAGGCTTTGGAATTGAAAGCGCCATTCGACGGAATAGTCAGTGAAATTCAGCGTAAATCAGGCGAGGCCGTTCTGGCGGGCGAACCCATACTGAGCATAGCTGAAACCAAACCGAGAGAAATCCTTGCTTACGCCAACCAGGATCTTGCAAGCCGGCTCGAAGCAAATATGAAGGTGAAACTCATCAAAAACAGCATACCGCAGCAGGTTGCCAGTTCGCAGATAACACATCTCGGTCCTGGTGTTCAGCTTGTTCCCGAGCAATTGCGAAGTGACCCGGGTGTTCTTGAGTGGGGCCGTCCCATGCTGATAAAAGTCCCGCCTAATATGAAGCTGATGCCCGGAGAAATAGTGGGTATTAAAGGTCTGTAAGCAGGCAGCCTTTTTCTAAGGTTCATCCGAAGTCTTTTCAAGCAGCCTGTCGAGGATTATCGTAATCTCTGTTGCCTCCGCCTCATCGGCCACAGGCTCAGTTTCTTCTACATCAATTTCAACAGGAGCTTTTTCTTCAATAACTTCTTCTTTGACCTGCGGTGGTTCCGGCTTGGTTACAACAGGCTTAGCCGGCTCTGCTGCAGGGGCCTCGATTTCTTCGATTCCCGACAAATTTTTTTGCTTTGCCGCCCTTTCACGTTCGAGGTTTGTTTCACCCACCTCCGGGACGTTAAAGTATGAAGCGTTTAGCTGCCTTTGCTCGGTCTCTGTAAGTACCGGTTCGGTAATAATGCTGGCGGTTATAAATACGACCAGTTCCCTGGTTTTTACCACCTCTGTTTCAGACCTGAACAGGCCGCCGATGAGCGGCATGTCACAAAGCAGCGGTACCTTTGAGACATCTTTGCTGGTTTCTTTCTGGCGAAGGCCGCCCAATACGATAGTCTGGCCGTCTCTTATTAAGGCGGTAGTATCGACACGGCGGGTGTCCACAGTCGGCACACCTAATACCATTCGGTTATAAACAGTTGGTATGCCAAATTCATTCCGAACAATACCAGCCTGTACACCTATTGCATCCTGGCTTACCAGTACACCAAATTCAGGTGCGATGTGTAGCTTCATCATTCCTTCGGTTGCGATGTGCGGGGTAACTTTAAGCTGAACGCCGACATTCTTATATTCAGTGTAAGACATAGGGTCTTCCCTTGCTACCTGAAGAAGCTCCCTGTATGGAATTTGACGCACAATATCGAAATTGGCGGTCACATTGTCAAGAACGAGAATTCGAGGATTGGCAAGAAGTTTGGCTTCGACCTGCTTGTGCAAAATATTCAATACATAATCTACGGCAACGGCGTCGTTTAGAACGCTGAATCTCAAAGAGCCGCCGCGAACCCGGTCGAACGAGCCGCCCACAAAGGGTTTCCTTCGATAGTTGGTCCGTATCGGTTCCGGATTTATATATGTCGTCTCGGTCTCTGTTGCAGGTTCGGTCCAGGAGTGCTCATCCCTGATATCAGTATAATCCGAGTCTCTATCTTGGTCCTCTCCTACTATCTCATCGGTTCTATCTTCGTAGAAGTCAGTGCGTCCAATTTCAGTTGTCTTTACTTCACTGGGGGGGAAAACTGAGTCGTAAGTAAGAGGTTCATTTCGTCCGACAAACCAGTCATTCTCCAGTTCGAAGCCCTCGTTGCTGGTTATATCATAGACTCTCACTTCAACCAGAACCTGGGCAGTTATATGGTCTATCTGTTCAACGAATTTATCTATAGCCTTGATTTTGTTCTCTGTATCAGTAACAATTATATGGTTGGTTCCCCTGTTAAAGGCCACTTCGCCCTGCGCCGAAACGAAGCCGCTCAAAGCACCGGCAACATCGTTGGCGTCGGCATATGTAATTTGATAAATCCTGGTAATAAGCTGCTCTCTTGCGGCCACAATCTCCGGTATCGGTACGACTCTAACCATATTTTCCGTTGCGATATAAGTATAATCGTGTGCAGCGAGGATATTGGTCAGGGCCTCTTCGAGAGGCACATTTGTTACTTTGACTGTAACATTGCCGGTAACCTTAGGGCTTTTGACAATGTCAATACCGGCCTGTTCGGCCAGATTCATCAGGACGGTATCAATTGGCAGGTCGGTGCAGCTATAGGTAATCGGTGTTCTGAGGCGCTGTTTAGCTTTTCCTAAAACCCCATTTTCGGCATTGCTGCTTCCGGCCCCGACAGACAGAAGCACGATAGACAACATAACCAAAAACACAACAATTCCGTTCCAATTATGTTTTCTCAGTTTCTTTTTCATAATTTCTCCGAATATAAGCCACAAGCTGCTCCTCAACCATTCTCACGGGCTAAAGAGTGAAGCTGGGTCGGATATACTTAGAGGTTTCATCACCACTCCGTTGTGCAACCCCTATAAGTCCCCCACCTTAACTTTCACCTATTATAGCAAAGCCGCCGCACCAATTCAAGCAAAAACGCCCTTCGCCCGGCTCTCCCTTACGCCTCCCAGCCGGACTTTTCGTAATATCTGTTAATACCTGCTAAAAAGCAACATTATAGGACACTACGCCCGCCTTTATTATATTTTGACGCAGATAGGGGGATTTTTTTTCAGCCAAAAAACAACGATACCAGCGAATAACTTCGATATAATACCAGCCGAACCGAAATATATAGTTCGGTATTTATATTTTGTTCGCCCCCTTCCAACCGCCCAACGCCCGATTACAGGATAACCTTTACCGCAAAGCAAAAACCACACGAACAAATTCGAATCCTGCCTCTAATCATAACAGGCATCTATTAAGTAAATTCCGCGAAGCTTACCACTTATGGAGGCGCCGAATTCATCCTGACCATTCAACTCAGAATCCAAATAAAGCCTTGTAGCTTTGTCTTAAAATGCTATAGTATCATCCTATGAAAAAATCGCTAATACATCTGCCGCAATACAAACGCGATGAACTAAAGCGTATCGTTAAAA
>CAZIKS010000189.1:0-7210 GCA_964539795.1 uncultured Pirellulales bacterium | reverse complement strand
CTCAATGGCCCGCCCCAGGGATCAAATGTCGAACCGGACATGTCACTGGAACTTCTGTCCGTAGGTTTAGCTGCCTCCGGGCAGCACTTTATATCAGTTACTAAACTACTATCTTCCCTTCCCTCGCCATAATATGGCCTGAGAGCCGCCATCCAGGACCCATTGTGTGCACTCCAGCCTTCCATAAAATAACCACCGTAATCTCCGGTGTACATAGCAAACATAGAGCACCATTGCTTCAGGTTCGATTGGCAAATAACCTCTTTTGCCTGCTTTCTGACTCTCGCCAGTGCCGGCATAAGTATCGACATCAATAAAGCTATGATGGCTATCACAACCAAAAGCTCTATCAGCGTAAATCCTCTTCGATTTTTCATACCATCTCCTTTTTTTCTAATGAAGTGAATTTTCTTTGTTTGTACATATAGGGATACTGCAAATTCACAATTTTTATATTTACAAATAGGTTCAGCGCTCGCATATAAAATGCGCCGCTTTTTCCTCCTGTCCTGTTTATCCTTCTTTACCAAAATAAATTATATCCTAAATTTTATTTTGTGTAAATATTAAAATCTGCAAAAATAAATCTTGGGGCGGTTGTTTTAGAAATCAACCTGATTTATCTTACACTAAATGAGGATTTAGCTGCAAATCGGTGTAAGATAAGGGTGCAAAAATCCGGTTTTTTTGTTCAACAGTTGTTTTTTGCCTCAAAAATCCTGTGGATTACCTTTGTGCTTTCGCATTCAGGTAGTGCAGGTTAGTGTCAGAAACAGCGGAATCCTTTTTACGTTTCGGGTGGCCTATATAGATTCAAACGGCGGTCTGGTTTTCCATTTACCTCTGGTGAAATCGGGGAAATATACCGGTACGCTCTTATTCGCTACCGACATTTCCGACAATGGCGAGATAACGCTTGAGGTGACCGAGTCGTAAACATCGAACTCGGTAGTCTTGCCTTCCCGCAACGCCGTCACAAGCCTGTGCCATTTGATTGGGGTTCTTGTGCTGCCGCCTGAGTGTCCTCGTATTGCTTTTCTTGGCGGGGGGTTGTAATTTTTGATGGCAGGGTGGGCATATTCTTTGAAGTATTTTTCCGCCGGCTCCCACTCATGGCTTTTAGGGCTTACTCCGTCGATATAAATCCACGAACCTCTGCCGCTGCCTCGCCAGTAAACGGCTTTTGTGCCTTGTACTCGTGTAAAACCCCGGGGATGCGGTGTATTCGTATCGAAGTTCAGTGTATACAATTTTCCGTTCGCTGTTCTGATTAGTGTAGCATTATAATCGCCCTGGGCCATTTTCATTTTGGCATAAGGATGGTCATCGCCATAGTACGCAGCGGCGTATTTGTTGAGCATTGCTGCTTTGGAACTCATCGATACAAGATAGTCGAACCTGTCGCCGTGGTTAATGTTCATAAGCGGCATAAGCCTGCAGGTTGGATGGTCCGGATAGAGATTGCCGTTTCGATTAATTGAATGCTGCAGTCGCCACGGCTCGCGTTCAGGGTCGAATTTAACCAGCCGAAGGTCGTGTACATAACCGCCTTCACAGTGAATGATGTCTCCAAATATGCCCTGATGTATCATATTCGAAAGCGCCGAATGAACGCCTTTAAACCCGAGGGTGGCCCATTTACCTGTACTTTCGAAAGTTTCCACCACTTCCCAGGCTTCATCGACGGTTTGAACCATAGGTACTTCGCTGACGGCGTGCTTGCCGTTCTTCATCGCTGCAAGACACACCGGAACGTGCCACTTCCATGACGTTGCACAAATGACCACGTCCAGTTCTTCCTGTTCGCACATTCGCACAAAGTCGGTTTTAGTTTTGCCGTAGAGTCGCGGCGTCGGTCGGTCTGATTCCTCAACCCATCTTTTTGCACGGTAAAGATAAGCGTTGTCGATATCACAAAGGGCCGGGACTTCCACTCCCTCGATACCCAGCGCACAATCGAGATGAGAAGAGCCCTGGTCTCCAACGCCGACAAATCCAATTCGCAGGGGTTTGTCGGCGGAAGAAGTCTCTTGTGCATGGGTTTTCTTTGCCGAAATCATTCCAGCCAATCCCATGCCCCCGATACCTGCCGCGGAAAGTTTCATGAAGTCTCTGCGATTATAATTGTTATTCATAATCTTCGCTCCTTAGTCTTATTGCTAAACGAATTTAATTGGTTCTCTTTTTTCCCATTTGCCTTTGGTAAAGTCAGGGAAATCAACCGGTTTACTTTTTTCAGCCACGGAAATCTCGGTCAGTGGTGAAATGACACTGCTGGTAACCGAGTCATAAACATCAAAGAACGGCATCTTGTCCTCACGAAGCGCTTTAATCAACAGATGCCATGTCAGAGGAGTTGTACTTCTGCCGCTGCCATGACCGCGGAGTCTTTTTCTGGCTTTTGGTTTATAGCTTTTATAAAGCGGGTGTTTATATTCTTCGAAGTATTTTTCCGCCGGCTCCCATTGATGTTCTTCAGGGCTTATTCCATCGAGATAAATCCAGGAACCTCTGCTTCTGCAGGTCCACAAAACCCCTTTTGTGCCCTGCATCCGGAAAAAACCTCGCGGATGAGGTGTATTTGTGTCAAAATTCAGCGTGACCATTGAGCCCTTTGCTGTGTGGATAAGCGAGGCGTTATAATCGCCCTGAGCCATTTTTGTTGTGGCGTATGGATGCTCTTCGCCAAAATAGTGAGCGGCGTATTCATTGAGCATCCCGGATTTGGAACTCATCGACACAAGATAGTCAAACCTGTCTCCGTGATTGATGTCCATAGAAGGCATCATTTTGGCCATCGGATGGTCTGGGTAGAGATTGCCGTTTCGGTCGATTGAATGCTGTAGCCGCCATGGCTCGCGTTCCGGGTCGAACTTGACTAATCTGAGGTCGTGTACGTATCCACTCTCACAATGCAATATATCACCGAACAGTCCTTCACGAACCATATGCACAAGTGTCAGGCCCGGTTGGGCTTCGAGCAGGGCCTGTTCCAGTGCAAGAGTGCCCCATTTTTTTGTTTTTTCGTATGTCTCCACCAGTTCCCAGGCTTCATCAACCGTCAGCACGATGGGGACCTCTGTGACGGCGTGCTTGCCGTTGTTCATTGCGGCAAGGCATACCGGTGTGTGCCATTCCCAGGAGGTTGAACAGATGACGGCGTCTAGATCTTCCTGCTCACAAAGCCGTTTGAAGTCGGTTTTGGTTTTTCCATATAATCGGGGCGTAGGTCGACCTGATTCTTCTACCCAGCTTTTTGCCCTGTAAAGATAAGAGTCCTTAATATCGCAAATAGCCGGAACTTCTACTCCTTCCATACCCAGCGCACAATCAAGGTGGTAAGAGCCGCGGTCGCCGACACCGACAAATCCAAGCCGTATCGGTTTATCGCCGGCATTAGCAGCGGCTGCTTTCTCCTCTAAAGCACTTGAGGCTAAAGACACACTTCCAACGGTTGCCGCCGAAAGTTTCAAAAAATCTCTGCGATTATAATTATTGCTCATAATTCTTGCTCCTTTTCCAATCAAATGAAAGCATTTTATTTAACACCATTGAACATCCCGAAGATTTTCAATGCATTTTTATTGTATATTTTTTCGAGCACTTCGTCGGGAAGATACAATCCGTAAATCAACCAGCGGCCCTGGAGATGATGGCCGCCCGTTGGGTCGAAGTACTCGTCGTCTGTTTCCAGAAAGCGGTAATAAATTCGATATGCCTCGGCGTTGGGCGGTGTGTCCGTACCGAAAAGAACCCTGTCCTGGTATTTAATCAGGAACTTGCGGGTGGTATAGGGTTGACGCCCAAGTTCGCTGATTCGAGCGTCGATATCGACATAGAAATTTGGATAGCACTCAAGCCAGTTCGCCACGGTATGCAGCTCTTCCGGCAGTGTGCCCATATGCGCTCCGATGAAAATAGTATCAGGATGTTTGGCGAAGACCCGGTTGCGCTGCGCCAGAATTTCTTCCTTGGTTGGATACTGGTCGCCATAGAACAACCAGTTTGGGTGAGCGATTAATTCGTCGTAGCGCTCGTTGAAGCGGTCCAGGGGTGTAAAAAAGGCCTTTGGGTCTGAGACGTGAATCATCACCGGAATACCCAATTCGCCGCACTTGGCCCATATTGGGTCTATCCGAGGGTCGTCCACCGTCACTAATTTACCTGTTTTATCCTTGTCATATAATCCGAGAACTTTGGATATTTTCAGTCCACGGCAGCCCATCTTTACCGCTTCCTCAAGTCTTTTAGCCTCTTTACGCCCAAAGTCCGGCTCATCGATTTTGCTGAAATCCGGCCGAAAGAAAATGATAAACCGGTCTTTTGAAATATTATGGGAAACACGCAGATGTTTCTTGTAGAAATCATCTTTTGAATTTCCATCAAGACTGACACATTTCCACACACCGGCCTTATCCATCTCCTCCAGGTATTTTTCCGCATTGTCTAAGTTCCTCAGATGATTGTGTATGTCAATCACCGGAAACTTTGGCCTGAGAACCTGTGTTTCCTTAACTACCAATTGGCTCTTTGGCCGCCAGTCGGTGAGCTTCAGGTCGCTTGTTTCGGCGTAAACAGAGCCTGCAATGAAAACAAAAACCAAAGTCGTTAAAAACAGTTTTTTGATACGGTTCATCTATACATCTCCTAAATTAAAGTAAAATTCTGAATAGCTTTTGCAATAAGCAAAGCATAAATTCATAGAGAAGCATCCCTGCTCCGAAACTGCCAGGTATTATATCATAATTGCGGTCGGCAGGCACGTTCTTTCCATTTTTGCCACAATTCCGGTTCAGACAGAAACTTGATAAAAATCCCGCCGATGACAGGCCTGGCTCGAAAACCCCGAAGTTTGCCGGTATTTGTCCAGTACCAGTCCGTGAAGGGTACCCTGTCAGGCGTTTCCTGCACAAAAAGATATAGCGGTTCAATCAATCTTTTGAAATCGTATTGTGAATCCGCCAGCGTCGCCGACCATACCAGCCAATCGGTCTTGGTAAACTCACTGCGGTTATCAAGCGGCAGTCCGTACTTGTTCTGTTTTTTCAGGTAGTACGCCACTTCCTTCTGAGCAATTGTGTCAGAGAACAGATTCAGACCGAGCAATTTGTCCCAGACCAGGTTGTACTTCATACTCCAGGTATTAGGCTTATCGAATGTTAAGCGATAATGGTCGCCATCGTCCGCCATTTGTACCCATTTTGCTGCCATTTCCTGAGCTGTTTTCCTGTAGTCTTTGGCCTGCTCTGTTTTTCCCAGCATCTCGCACAGCATTCCATAGGCGCCCAGCGCATTTATGGCCTTCAGCGACAGGTTGGCATTGTGCGCAAGGTGTCCGGTAAAGTCGTCGGTACAGAGTTGGTTTTCCGGGTCGAGCCCTTTAGCCCGGAGGTACCCGGCCCACTGGGTCAGCAGTTCCCAGTGTTCGGCTGCAAACTTGGCGCTGCCTTCGGCCTTTGCTGCCGCTGCCGTCATTAGAATCATATTTCCGCATTCTTCAACGGGCATTTGTTTATCAAGTCGTGTGCCATGATAAGCCTGTCCGTTACCTTTGGGATACCTTCCTACATCATGTGGTGCGAACTGATACGGCCACTTACCTGAAGCAGCATAGGCGAAAACCGGCGCCGTCATACCCTCTAATAACACTGGCGAGAATAGTGCAAAAAATGGTGATGCAGGATACGACACGTCAACTGTGGCCATACAGCCGTTAGAGAAACACTCTTTGTGGAAAAACCAGGGCCTCCCATCCGGCCCGACCACCACTTTACCGCTGGCCAGTGTATGACGATATGCGATTGAGATAAGCCTTGCATATTGCTCACCTCCGAGTTTTCCTGCATCAGTTAATAATTCCTTGTCGAAAGCATCACATCTGTCAAGGATGTTCTCGTAATCGCTGGCGCACCGGGCAAACATAGCTTCAAAACTGCCATACTCTTTGGTCCACCACGGCCGCAGCCGATGGTACATATATTCGATTGAAAAGATATCGTCATAGGCCAGAACAAGAACACGTTGAACAGGCTCAGCCTTCACACTTGGGATATTCATAGTGCAGGCGATGACCGGCCAATCTTTATTTGCCGGTCTTGGCATATTCTTATCATCGGTTTGCCCAATAGTACCGTCTTTAACAAAGCTGTCCCGCGCCTCATTGGCAGTTGCTACAACCGAGATGTTGCTCTCTGTCGCCGGTAAGCCCACATACAAATAACCCCAGTCTATGCGCCTGTTGTCGCCGGATTCGCCGAGAATAGGCTGGTCTTTGGAACCAAGCTGAAGTAATTCCATTCCCGCAATTTTTTCCGGAATCCTCCGCCAGAGTACCTCCTGGTTGGGGTCATTCACCACCCACTCAGCCGATACATCGAAGTAAATAGCAACATCGTGGCTGCTGCTGTCAACTGAGCGCACTTCATAAGACAGGAATGTGACAGGGCTAACCAAAAGTCGAAAATCCGAAGGCAAAAAAGGCGTTGTAAATCTCAACTTCAATTCAACACCTTCGGCTTGAAACCTGTAAGTTGTTTGAGTAGGCTTTACTTCGAGTTCCACCTGCTGCACTGTTTCTTCGCATAAGCTCTCCGCTCCCATAAACCTGTATGATTTGCCGTCAATGTTAATCATCCCGGACATTGTGTGGGCATGGCCGGTCCAGTGTACAGGCTGGCTGTCATAAAGATTATCGGTAAAGGACCAGACACTCATATAAGGGTCGACCGTTACCAGCGGCACTGCCGGGGGGCGAAATGCTTTTAAGTCATCAATGGTTGCTCCGCTTACTAACGACACAATAAAAAAGAAACTCAGTAGTTTTGTTGCCATAAGCCTCTTCACCCTTTAGAACGACTTTGATAAAGCTATTACAGTTTGATTGTTGATATGCGGCGTATGCCACTTTTGAATTGTACAATAACCGAAATCGTCTTGTTTGTCAAAGCAAAAACGGCACTCGAAAACTGACCGATTTCTGTAGGTAAAGGCTTGTGATATCCCAAAATACCCGTCGAAAAATTATGAATCAGCCGCGAATAATGTCAGCTATTTTCATCAGTCTGCTGGTGTTATCGCGTTCTGCCTCGCCCAGCTTGGAGAAAATAAACTTAATCGTTTCGTGAAGTTCGGGAATGACAACATGCTCCAAAACATTAACCCGCCGACGGGTCATCTGCAGTTCGATTGCCAGAAGACGGGCCTGCTTTTC
>CAZIKS010000188.1:3492-7256 GCA_964539795.1 uncultured Pirellulales bacterium | reverse complement strand
GGGGGCAGCGGTTGTGCTGTGCGGCGGTCAACGTGTGAAGGTGAGGTTCTGGCGGCTGGACGACGGCCGATACCTTTTTGACGCCAAGGTGAAGAGCGTGGACGCAAAGGAGGGGCATGCGGCCCTTGACCATCCGGCGAAGATCGAGCGCAGACAATCCAGGAAATTCTACAGAATGAGGGTTGACCTGCCCATATCATTTGAGCTGCTGGAGACCGAGGATCCGCACGAGGTGGAGCACGCGGAAACGCGTGACAGTCTGCCGGTCAGATGGAGAGCCAACGCCCGTGTCGCGACACTGAGCGCCGGAGGCGTGTCGATCCTCACCGATGACCGTCTCAGTGTGGAGTCGGTCATAAAGTTCAGACTCATCACCGAGCCCGGCGAGGCATCGATCCTGTTGTTTTGCAGAGTGGTAAGCGTGGCGACGACACCAGGCGGTCGCTACCTGTTGAGAGGCGCGTTTATCGCGACTCAACAGGCGGATGTTGATAAGATTGCAAGCTACATAGCAGCTTGTCAACAAGAACAAACGACTCCGAAGTAGCTGTCGTTCCGGATCTGTGACGGTCTGCAAGAATATTCTCGGTTGGGTCCTGACCGCAGGTTGCAGAGAGTGCTATAGTGAAGAATGTTTTGGCTGTGGTTCTCGCGGGCGGCGCTGGTGCGCGCCTGCACCCTTTGACACGACATCGTGCAAAACCAGCGGTGCCTTTCGGCGGCGTGTATCGGATCATAGATTTCACGCTATCGAACTGTATTAACAGCCATCTCTTTCGGATTCAGGTGCTGACCCAGTACAAGTCTCAATCGTTAAGCCGACACCTGCGCCTGGGCTGGAGCTCCCTTATGCGGGGCGAGTTTGGCGAGTACATCGACCTGATCCCCCCGCAGCGCCGGGTTGGCGACAGCTGGTATCAGGGAACCGCCGACGCAGTGTACCAGAACATGTACTCTATTGATCGCGAAAGTCCGAGCGAGGTGCTTATCCTGTCTGGAGACCACGTCTACAAAATGGACTACCACAAGATGGTCAGGTTTCACAGGAACGCCGGCGCGGACCTGACCATCGCCGTTATAGAAACGGACAAAGAGCAGGCATCCCGGTTTGGTGTTGTCGAAGTCGACGGGGACCACGGGGTGATCGGGTTTGAGGAGAAGCCGGAATCACCTCGACATATGCCGGGCAACCCGGACAAATGTCTCGCATCCATGGGGGTGTATGTCTTCAATACGGACGTTCTGAATAGGGAACTGATGGCGGATGCGTCTCGTGACGGTTCCTCGCACGATTTCGGGAAAGACATCATTCCCTCGATGATATCGAGTAAAAAGGTGTGCGCATACAACTTTCGCGACGAGAACCGTAAGGCCGCAGAGTACTGGCGCGACATAGGTACCATAGACGCATACTGGGAAGCGAACATGGACCTTGTCTCGGTCGATCCGGTGTTTAACCTGTACGATTCCGAGTGGCAGATCCGCACGAATCATGTGCAGGGACCGCCGGCGAAGTTTGTTTTCGCCGAGGAAGGGAGACGTTTCGGTGTGGCCGTCGACTCGATTGTGTCCAACGGATGCATCATCAGCGGGGGCATGGTAAGACGTTCGGTGCTGTCGCCCTGGGTACGTATCAACAGCTACTCTCTGGTACAAGACTCCGTGTTGTTTGACAGAGTCAACATCGGGAGGTACGCAAGGGTGCGCAAAGCTATCATCGAGAAAGACGTTACTATACCTCCCGGCGCCGTTATCGGGTATGACGAGAAAGAGGATGCCAAACGGTTTCGCGTTACCGATTCCGGCGTCGTGGTGGTAGAGAAAAGCGACCTGCTCTGGTTCTTCCTGGCGGGGGAATCGTCACCGTAGCCGATGGGACGTCGAGAACCGATTGCCGTTGACTCATGGTTCGCGCGCCGATTGGCGCCGACCGGACCTTGTGTGATTGAATCGACCCGTGCGTGTTGTCCTGCGTCTGATTGCGTTTCCGGGAGAGAGTGCGCCGCATGATTACGTTCGGATCGGATCTGTTGCACGATTTTGATCAGGCCGTCCGTAAAGAGTGGCTGGAAACAAACGGACTCGGTGGCTACGCATCTTCGACCGTAGTGTGCGCCAACACCAGACGCCATCACGGGTTGTTGGTGGTGACCGAAGGCGACGTGCTCGACAGGTATGTAATGCTGTCGAAGCTCGAGGAGTCCGTCCGGATCGGCGAGGCAACGTTCGAGCTTGGGGTCAACAAACACCCGGGCATAGTTCATCCCTGCGGACATCTTTTGTTGGAACAGTTCGAGCTGGCTCCGCTGCCGACATTTCGCTATAGCGTCGGCTCGTGCCTATTGGAGAAGACCATTTTCATGGTCCATGGTCGAAACGTCGTTATCGCGCAGTACAGACTTGAGGGGGAGGGAGGCGAAGTCGAGCTGTTCCTGCGCCCCATGGTTGCCGGGAGGAGGCAGCACGAACTCGTTCACGAGAATGCCCAGATCCGTCAGGAGTGGCGGATAACCGCGGAAGGCATCGAGTTTGACCCGTACAACGCAGTGCCGACCCTTTATTTTTCGCACGATTCCGACAACGTGATGAGCGTGCCGCTCTGGTACAACCATTTCGAGTATGAGCAAGAGATGACCGGCGAGTCTGACTATCGCGAGGATCTGTTTCAACCGGGCGTGCTCATGTACAAGATGACGTCCGGAGTCTCAAGGACGTTCATCGCATCGACGTCAGGATACGTTTCGTTGCACGACGTAGGCTCCCTTGAAGAATCCGAGATACAGCGGCGGCAAACGCTCGTCGTCCGGGCTCGCAGCGATACGCTGCTCGAGCAAGCGCTCATGCTGGCGGCGGACTCGTTCTTTTACCTCCGGCCGGACGGCACACGTTCTGTCGTCGCCGGTTACCCGGGATTCGGCGACTGGGTTCGCGACGCACTGGTGGCTCTCCCGGGCCTGGCACTCGCAACGGGGGAGTATCAATGTGCGCGCGAGGTACTGCTCAACTGCGCAACGCGGGTGGCGCAGGCACTCGAGTTGGGGCAACCGGTGGATTCGGAACTGATGCCGGGTGTGCGCGACGTGGATTCCCCGCTTTGGTTGTTCGTGGTCGCGTACCAGTACGTTCGGTACACCCTTGATCTACCGTTTGTGCGCGACTCGCTCTACGAAACGTTCTTGCTCGTTGTCCGGACATACAGCGAAGGACGATGTTCCGGCATCGGCATGGACCGCGATGGGTTGCTCGAACTCCGCTCTGACGGCGTCCCGCTGACGTGGATGAACGCGACCACAGGAGGCGTGCCGGTAACCCCACGGGACGGCAAACCGGTTGAAGTGGAAGCGTTGTGGTACAACGCCCTCAAGATCATCTCGGAGTTTGCCCGGAGCTTCGGTGAGCGATCGGTATCTGATGAGTTCACGGTGATGGCTACGGTGGCACGTTCCAGCTTCAACGCTTCGTTCTGGAACGAGGAACAGCAGTGTCTTTACGACCGCGTCGATCGCAAAAAGACTGATGCGACTGTAAGGCCGAACCAGGTGTTGGCGGTCAGTCTGCCTTTTGCTCTGCTGAACGAAAATCGGTCACGCCTCGTGCTCCGGAAGATTGAGCAAGAACTGCTCACCCCGTTTGGTGTGAGAACGCTTTCGGAGAACTCATCGCTGTATCGTGGACGTTGCGAAGGCAGCGACGATGAGCGTGGCACGAGCTATCACCAAGGCAGCGTCTGGCCCTGGCTGCTGGGACATTTCATTTCAGCCTAT
>CAZIKS010000188.1:0-3392 GCA_964539795.1 uncultured Pirellulales bacterium | reverse complement strand
CCGTCCGGGGAAGCTGCTATCTGTTCCGGAGAGCCCTGAACGATGACTCTCCCACCTTCTGCTCCGCCTTCCGGACCGAGATCGATGATGAAATCCGCCTCGGCGATAAGGTCGAGATTATGCTCGATGACGACGACCGTGTTGCCGCGGTCGACAAGCTTGTGGAGCACTCTAGTCAACGGCACTATGTCGGCAGGATGCAATCCCGTGGTCGGTTCCTCGAGAAGGTACATCGTGTTGCCCCGCGATGGGCGGGCAAGCTCTGCCGCGAGCTTTGTCCGTTGTGCTTCGCCGCCGGAAAGGGTAGGGCTTGGCTGGCCCAGGGTGACGTAGCCCAGCCCGACTTCGGAAAGTATCTGAAGAGGGCGACGGATTTTTGGTACTGCGCTGAAAAACTCCAACGCCTCGTCGACCGTCATGTCGAGCACGTCTGCGATGTTCTTCCCCTTATAGGTTATTGCCAGGGTATCGGCGTTATACCTTCTGCACTCGCACCTGTCGCACGGGACCCTGACCTCGGGAAGAAAGCTCATCTCAAGCTTCAGTTCGCCCTGGCCCCGGCATTTCTCGCATCGTCCTCCTTTGACGTTGAACGAGAATCGGTTCGGCCGGTAGTCCATTGCACGCGCTTCCGGAGTTAGGGAGAAGATGCGTCGTATCTCGTTCATGAACCCGACGTAGGTCGCGGGTGTGGACCGCGGTGTCCGGCCCAGCGGCGATTGGTCAACCTCGACAACGCGCTCGATGCTTCCGTGTCCTCTTATGCTCTTGAATCCGTCCGGGCGCGGCGTCTTGAGACCGAGTTCGGTTCGAAGTCCTTTGTAGAGAACTTCCTGGACCAGCGTGCTCTTCCCTGACCCTGAGACACCCGTTACACAGACGAACCTCCCTAACGGTACCCGGACGTTGATGTTCTTCAGGTTGTTCTTGCGCGCCCCTCGGACTATCAGCCAGTCGGCATCGTCGACGCTCCTGCGCTCGCCGGGGAGCGGGTGGCGTATCGGTCGGCGCAGATAATACCCCGTCCGAGAAGCGTTGTTTCGGGCCAGCTCCGCAGGACTCCCAGTGGCGACCACTTCGCCACCATGTACACCTGCGGCGGGTCCAAGGTCTATGACGTGGTCCGCTCGGCGAATGGTCTGCTCATCGTGTTCGACGACGACGATGCTGTTGCCTTTGGTGCGCAGCAGGTTGAGCGTTCGGAGCAGCTTGGCGTTGTCGCGCGGGTGCAGGCCAATCGTAGGCTCGTCGAGCACGTAACAAGCGCCGCGCAGGTTCGAGCCCAGCTGAGCTGCGAGACGCACCCGTTGCGCTTCCCCTCCTGCCAGGGTGTTCGCAGCGCGGTCCAACGTGAGATAGCCGAGGCCGACTCTTTGCAGGAAGCGCAACCGGTTGGCGGTCTCCGTCTTGATGGGTCCCGCAAGGATTTTATCGCGGCCGGAGAACCGTATCGCCTTGATCTTCTCGAACGCCCCGTCAACAGACAATGCCGTAAGGTCGGCGATAGACATACGGTCAATCTTCACCGATAGCGCCTCGGGATTCAAACGCAAACCTCCGCAATCCGAACAGTCTTCGTCGGGAGTGTCGTCATTCGAACGGTGGTCCAGCTTCCAACAGCTCTCGATACCTGAACCGTGGCAGGAGGGGCACGCTCCGAGTTTGCTGTTGAACGAGAACATTCTCGGGTCCAGCTCCGGGAACCCTTTGCCACAACGCGGGCAGACACGCACAACGCTGAAGACAGCGCCCGCTGCTTTGCCTCGCGAGACCATTATTGCACCCTTGCCAATGCGAAGCCCCTCCTCGATAAGCGATTTGTAGCGGTTTGCGTGGTGGCGGCGTAAATCCATCGTGCCCATCAACACGTCGATATCGTGTTCGCGGTACCGTGCCAGTCGTGGGAAGCTTTTGGCAGAGACCAGCGTGCCGTCGACTCGCAGTTGCTTGTACCCGTGCCGTTCCGCCCAGAGAGCGACGTCCTTATGGAAGCCTTTTCGTGCGGCAACCAATGGCGCGAAAAGCTTGATCCTTCTTCCCGCGTAACGTTTCTGTATTCTCCGGATCATTTCGTCGGGATGAAGCGGCTCGATCGCCACTCCACAGTCGGGACAGTGTTGCCGCCCCACTTTGGCAAACAACAACCGGAGGTAATGGTAGATCTCCGTCATTGTCGCCACGGTCGAGTTGCGACCGCCTCGGCTGCGTCGTTGTTCTATCGCCACGGTCGGCGGGATTCCTTCAACATGATCGACATCCGGCCGAGCCAACTGTTTCATGTACTGTTGTGCATACGCCGAGAGACAGTCGAGGTAGCGCCGTTGTCCCTCCGCGAAGAGCACGTCGAAGACGAGACTCGATTTGCCCGACCCGCTGACTCCCGTTACGACCACCATCTTGTCGCGAGGCATACTGACGTCTACTGCCTTGAGGTTGTGATGCCTGGCCTTCACTATTTGGATTGCGTAGTCATTAGTGTCTTTGCGAGCTAAAGCTGGCGTGTTTGTGCGTATTTTAGGTAATATTGGTTTTGGTTTGCTGCGGCCTAGAGTTCCTGCGAGGTAGCTGCCGGTGTGTGAAGTCTTACAAGCTGCCACCTTCTCAGGAGATCCCGCGACGACGATGTTGCCGCCTTTCTCGCCGCCTTCAGGGCCGAGGTCTATCACGTAATCGGCGCACTTTATCACGTCGAGGTTGTGCTCGATGACGACCAGGGAATGGCCGTGCTCGATAAGCTTGTCAAACGCTTCGAGAAGAACCCTGATATCGTCGAAGTGGAGGCCCGTGGTTGGCTCGTCGAAGAGAAAGAGGGTTTGCTTTTTCGTCGCTGCGGCGATGTGTCCCGCGAGCTTGAGGCGTTGGGATTCGCCGCCCGAGAGCGTGCTGACGGGCTGTCCGAGCTTCAGATACCCCAGCCCCACGTCGCGCAACGGTGCAAGGCGGGTCTTGACGGCCAGCGCACGGTCGAAGAACTCGAGCGCTTCGTCGGCGGTCATCTCGAGGACGTCGGCGATGTTCTTGCCGCGCAGTTTGACGCGGAGTGTTTCCGGTGCGAACCGTTTGCCGCCGCAATGAGGACACGAGATCAAGACATCGGCCAGAAACTGCATCTCGACCCTCTCGAACCCCGCGCCCTCGCAGTGGCTGCACCGGCCCGAGTGCGCGTTGAACGAAAACATGCTCGGCCCGTAATCGTACAGCCGTGCGAGCTCCGTCTTCGAGAACAGCTTGCGAATGTGTGTGAGTGCTTTTGTATAGGTTGCAGGAACGGAACGGGGTGTGGCGCCTACCGGAGACTGGTCGACCAGCACCATGTCGTTGACAAGGTCGTGACCGTCTATCCCTTTGCAATTGCCGGGTTCGCCCGCGTCGCGGCCGTACAATCGCATCAC
>CAZIKS010000187.1:0-7315 GCA_964539795.1 uncultured Pirellulales bacterium | reverse complement strand
GGAGAGTGGATTTGCGTCGAGTTGATGACGAAAATGAACGACCCTGTTACCGAACGCAACGGCCAGCAGACAATATGGATAAACGGCCGACTCTGGAAAGAGAACGGACAAATCACCAGTCATGTCGGAAAAGGATTTCCTAAGGGAAAATGGGACTGGGATAGCTGGAACCCCGACCCCGAAGGCAGTCCATTTGAGGGTTTTCGCTGGCGAAGTGTGAAAGAATTGAATCTGAATTACCTCTGGCTGATGGTATATATGACAACCGACAAAAACCCCGGGCATCTTAACAAGGTCTGGATTGACGATGTTGTAGTGGCGAAAAAATACATCGGGCCAATAACTGCAAAAAAAACCGTAAAGTAAAAATAAGCAAGATATGAATAAGATATTGATGTTAATGTCCGTGAGCGCCCTGATTCTGACTTCGCCGGCAACGGCAGAGTTTACCGAACCTGATACCTCAGGATTGGCATCCAAATATCTCGGCGATACAGGTATTGAAAATGACCCAAACGTGATTTTCACAGAGAACTTCGAGAAGGATTCCCTCAGGAAAATCTTCCAGAATTGGACCAGCTTTTCCAACAAGGACAACAAAGTACTGGCCTTTTCCACAGATGCGCCCCCCGGAAGTTCAGGCAAACGGTCTCTGTCAATGACTGCAACCAGAAACGAAAATGACGGCGGATACATCTTCAAGGTTATCTCACCAGGTCAGGATGAACTCTACGTCCGTTTCTATACAAAATTCGCATCCGACTATGGTTTTTGTCATCACTTTGTTCGAATCAGGGGGATGATAGACCCGGTGCCACACCCGCTGGGCCAAATCAGCAAGGAGCCCAGCACTCGCTGGTGCGGAACAGATATCGAGCCGTTTAACGCCTCCCAACTCAATCGACCGGATTTGCCGATTTCACCTCCGGGTATCTGGGCAACTTCATCATACTGGCCGGAAATGCGCAGCTGGCAGGGGCCGAGAGGAAACAGCTTCTACCCAGATTACTTCGAGCATAAACAGCCCGTACCCATACCACGCAACCGCTGGGTTTGTGTGGAAGTGATGATAAAGATGAATTCCTCACCTGAAAAGAGCGATGGCGAGCAGGCCCTCTGGATAGACGGAAATTTCGTCGCTCATTTCGGCCCCGGCACCGTCCGCGGCTACTGGAAACGAGATAAATTTGTCCTTGACGACGAGAAGGGCCAACCATTCGAGGGCTTCCGCTGGCGGCAGGATATGCGGCTTGACTGGAACCGTCTGTGGCTGCTGCACTACGTCAGCGAACGGGCTTTTAAGCAAACCGACACCTATGCATCGCAACACCCTGATTTGGTAATCAATACCCAAATCGCTACCGTTTGGTTTGATGATATTGTATTAGCAAAAAAATACATCGGGCCAATAACCACAAAAAAACGGAAAGTAAAATAAGCAAAAGATGAATAAGATATTGATGTTAATGTACGTGAGCCTCTTGATTCTGATTTCGCCGGCAACGGCAGAGTTCACAGAACCTGACACCTCAGGATTGGCATCCAAATATCTCGGCGATGCCGGTATTGGAAACGACCCGAATGTGATTTTCGCTGAAAACTTCGAGGAAGGTTCTATACCCGCTATAGTATCACGCTGGGAAGATAGTGAGAGGACTGACATTATGTCGCTTGTTGCGGATGTTCCTGTCGGAAGTTCGGGCGATAATTCACTGCTTATAACACATACAGGCGGCGACGGAACAGGCGCAATGCTGTACAGGCGTGTTTCGCCCGCACCTGACTATTCCGGCTACGACCAGCTCTATTTTCGTTTTTACACGAAGTTCGACCCCGATTGTTATGACATTCGCCATTTCGTCCGTATGGGTGGCTACGAAGATCCAAATTCCTGGCCTTACAGTCATGAAAAGTTCGCAACTGCTATTGACCCTTTTGGCGACGATTGGCGGTGGGACTTTTATACATACTGGGAGGAAATGAGGTCATATGACGGTGAAAATTACTATGGTAATGACTTCATAAACGACGACAACTTTTCAGTCGAGCGAGGCAAATGGATATGCGTCGAGTTTATGATGAAAATGAACGACCCTGTGACCGAGCGAAACGGTGAGCAGGCATTATGGATTGACGGGAAACTCTGGGTCAAAGACAGCCAGATAGTCAGCCACCTCGGCGAAGGATTTCCTAACGGTTATTGGAATAAAGATAGCTTCTACCCCAATCCAGCCTCAGACCCGTTTGAGGGCTTTCTATGGCTTACTTACGAAGGGCGCAAGAAACTCAACTGGATATGGCTGTCATTATATATTTCACCAGACCTTAATGGACATATCAGCAGGGTCTGGTTTGACGATGTTGTAGTGGCCACGAAATATATCGGGCCGATAAATGCCACCGATTTCAATGTCAGCGGTAAGGTGGATTTTGCCGACTATGCAGCTTTGGCCTTACGCTGGCTTACCCAGACATGTGATGAACCTGCCTGGTGCGGCGGCACAGACCTTAATAAAAGCGGTTCTATCAATCTGCTTGATTTGGCCCAGTTCGTCGATTCATGGCTCCTCAACCCGGGCCAATAATCAATAATGTTAGTAATCCTCTTGCTTTTGGTGATTAAATCTGGTATATTAAGTATTGTAACGCAAATAAATTGACGTCTTCAATAACAGCCGGACGTGGTACCACCCAGCACACTTTAGGAGGAGTTATAAGGTGTTTAGTTACAAAACTACGTTAAAAATCACTGTTTGCTTAATTATTTCAATACTTGCCTCGCCTTTTGGCGCTTATGCCAGCCTATCTGAAAAATACCCGGGCGATATAGGTATCGGGAGTGACCCGAATGTTGTTTTCACTGAGAACTTCGAAGAAGGAGCTTTAAGTCTTGTATTGGATCGTTGGGAAGCGGTCCAGAATTCGGGCATTATGTCGCTCGTCCCTGATACACCACAGCCAAGCTCCGGCAACCATTCAATTTTGATCGCACATGTTGAAGAGGACCCCTACGACCCCGGTGGATATTTATACAGGCGCCTTTTGCCCGGCTATAACCAGCTTTATCTTCGTTTTTACGTAAAATTTGCCACCGACTGCCACTTAATTCATCATTTTGTCCATATGGGCGGCTATAATCCTTCCATGCCATGGCCGCTGGGTGGTGCAGGAGAAAGACCGGTCGGTAACGACCGGCTTACAACGGGCGTTGAACCAATGGGCTCGGATTGGCGATGGGACTTCTATTCATACTGGATGGAGATGAGAACTAATCCCGACACAAAGTACTGGGGCAATGACTTCATCAATGACGACAACCTGACTGTGGTCCGAGGGGAGTGGATATGTGTGGAATTGATGATGAAAATGAACTATCCAACTACCGAACGTAACGGCGAACAGGCAATATGGATTGATGGCCAACTCTGGCAGGAGAACGGACAGATAACCAGTCACCTCGGAGAAGGCTTCCCTAACGGCTCCTGGACTTGGGATAGTTGGCATCCCAACCCCGCTGGCAGCCCATTTGAAGGTTATCGATGGCGCAGTGTCGAAGCGCTGAAATTGAACTTTTTATGGATGTTGGCATATATCACGACGAATGATGACCTAGGCCACATTAATAATGTCTGGTTCGACGATATTGTCGTGGCAAAAGAGTATGTCGGGCCGATATCTGAAACTGTGCCTGAAATTTTTGATGTGAACTTTATCGATTACGCTTCCCTGGCTTCCCGTTGGATGGACGATACCTGCGCCGAGCCGGACTGGTGTGACGGCTTCGACTACGACGAGAACGGTTCGGTGGACGCAAATGACCTCGGACAGTTTAATATATACTGGATGGAGACACACGGCGTGCTGGTCGTCGAGACCGAGGACTATAATGACAAAACCGACGGCAGCGGCGCCGCCAGCGGCAGTTCCTGGGACAAGTTGACCGGAAGCGGCTCTTCCGGCACAGGTTATATGCAGGCCCTTCCTGATAACGGCCTAAAAATCGACACCAACATTGAAACAGAATCCCCACATCTTGCTTACCATCTTGATTTCCCAAAAGCAGGAACCTACTACCTGTGGCTCAAAGGATGGTGTGACGGCCGCGGCTCCGACAGTGTCCACTACGGCCTGAACGGCTCTGCCATCAGCAGCGATTCAAGTGACTGTGCTTTATTATCCTTCGACGGCTCATTCACCTGGAGGTCAGCAAGGACTGATGACTCCAAACCTGCTGTTACGGTCGATTCGCCCGGGCTGCACACAATCGACATTTGGATGCGCAAAGACGGTGCAAGGCTTGACCGCTTGCTCCTGACCACAAATCCGGACTACGTCCCTGACCCTGCTCACTTCTGATAACTGAGCCGGGATATCTGTCAAATTGGCGTAGTAAGGCCGTTCTTTGTGCCAAAATTGGTATCTTATCAAGCCAAAAGCGGCGTCAGTCTCGCCAATGCCTCAATTTTTGAACTCTCTAAACTCTTATAATCTAAGCTGTTAAGTCCAATCAGATTATAAACACCCCCCGCCAATACAAAACTGGTATATTTTTTGCGTATCTGCTATAAGTTAAGCAAAAAATCAGCAATTTAACCTTTTTAAATAAGGAGAAATGTAATTATGGCAGCAAAAGAATTGGCGTTTGAATCTGACGCAAGAGCCGGGCTGCTGGCTGGCGTCGAAAAGCTGGCTGTAGCAGTAAAATCAACTCTCGGGCCAAGAGGAAGAAACGCTATCATTGATAAAAGCTGGGGCGGCCCCACCGTTACAAAGGATGGCGTCACAGTAGCTGAAGAAATCGACCTGCTCAACAAAAACGAGAACATCGGCGCAAAGCTTGTCAGGGAAGCTGCAAGTAAAACCTCGAAAATCGCAGGTGACGGCACAACAACCGCTACCGTACTCACCGAAGCGATGTTCAAAGAGGCATATCGAAATCTCGCCGCCGGAGCCGACGCTATGGCTCTTAACCGCGGCATGCAACAAGCCTCCAAAGCCGTAACAGAAAAACTCGCATCTCTGGCAAAGCCCATCGACATAACCAAGACCGACGACATTATCAACATCGCTTCCGTATCAGCCAACAATGATTTTGAAATCGGAAAAATTATGGCCGACGCTTTCCAGCGCGTCGGTAAAGATGGCGTCATTACCGTCGAAGAAGGCAAAGGTCTCGATACAACCGTTGAATTTGTTGAAGGTATGCAGTTCGACCGGGGTTACCTCTCACCCCACTTTGTAACAGACCCCGACAATATGGTCTGTGAACTCGAAAAGCCCTTCGTATTAATTCATGAGGAAAAAATCAGCAACATTGCAAAACTCGTTCCTCTGCTCGAAAAAATTGCGAAAAATAAAAGGCCGCTGCTTATTATCGCTGAAGACCTTGAAGGTGAGGTGTTGGCAACATTAGTAGTTAATAAACTCAAAGGCGTCCTTCAGGTCGCAGCGGTAAAAGCCCCCGGTTACGGCGACCGCAGAAAAGCTATGCTACAGGATATCGCCACCCTCACCGGCGCCGAACCTATCTTAAAGGACCTGGGAATAGAGATGGAAAATATCGGCATTAAGCAACTTGGCCAGGCCAGAAAGGTCACCATCGACAATGATAATACCATTATCATCGAAGGAGCCGGAAGCAACGAAGCCATCAGCGGCAGAATCAAGCAGATACAAAGTGAAGTGGAAACAACAACCAGCGATTACGACCGCGAGAAACTGCAGGAAAGATTGGCCAAACTCACCGGCGGCGTCGCACAAATTAATGTCGGGGCGGCAAGTGAAGCCGAAATGAAAGAAAGAAAGGCCAGAATTGAAGACGCTCTCCACGCCACAAGGGCCGCCATTGAAGAAGGTATCGTTCCCGGCGGAGGTGTGGCTCTTATTCGCTGCATCGATACAGTCAATAAGTTAAAGCTCAAAGGCGACGAGAAAACCGGCGCCGACATTGTTGCAAAGGCCCTCAAAATGCCCTGCCACTGTATCGCCGACAACGCAGGTGCAACGCCCAACCTCGTTGTCAATAAGGTAGAAGAAGGCAGTAGCGGTTTTGGATACAATGCAGACACAGACAAATACGAAGACCTCCTAAAGGCCGGCGTTATCGACCCGGTTAAGGTTACAAGAATTGCACTGCAAAATGCTGTCAGCATCGCTGGTTTGCTGCTGACAACTGATTGTCTCATTACCGAAAAACCAAAAGAAAATGACCAGGCACCGCCCGGTATGCCACCAGGTGGTATGGGTGGTGGTGGTATGGGCGGTATGGGTGGCATGGGCGGCGGAATGCCCGGTGGAATGGGTATGATGTAATCGGACTGCTTCTATAAAAGCGACTGTTTATAAAAGGAACAAACTAAATGGTTAAAGGCACAAGGCATCAGATGTTGACAAATGCTTACCGGCTGTGTTTTACCATCACCGCTTTGTTCCTCCTTTTACTGTCCGGTTGCTCAGGAAAAATAGCCAATTCGCCTGCAGATTTACGCAAACAAAAAGCACAGTGGTTTCAGGACGCAAAATTCGGAATGTTCATTCACTGGGGAATATACAGCATACCCGCTAAAGGCGAATGGGTAATGCACAATGACAGGATAACCATAGAGGAATATGAAAAGTTGGCGCCGAAGTTCAATCCTGTATTATACGACCCAGCCGAGTGGGTAAAAATCGCAAAAGATGCCGGCTGCAGGTATATAACAATCACCAGCAAACACCACGACGGTTTTGCAATGTGGGATTCAAAGGTAACCGATTGGGACATCATCGACCGAACACCCTACGGTAAAGATATACTCAGGATGCTGGCAGATGAATGCAAAAAGCAGAATATGCCATTGTTTTTCTACCACTCACATCTCGACTGGCGCCACCCGGATTATTTTCCCCGGGGCCGTACAGGTAAATACAGCGGCCGTCCCGAACACGGCAACTTCGACAGGTACATCGATTTTATGAACTCGCAAATAGCCGAGCTTTGCTCGGGCAGATACGGCAAAGTGGCGGGATTCTGGTTCGACGGTTGGTGGGACCAGCAGATGGAAAAAACCGAAAAGAAAACCTATGTAGATTGGCGGCTGGAAGAAACATACAGCTTAATTCACAGATTACAGCCGCAGGCACTTATCGGCAACAACCATCACGTCCAGCCGTTCCCCGGCGAAGATTTCCAGATGTTCGAACGCGGTGTCCCCGGTAAAGGAAAATTCAGCGAGGTCAATTTCGTTTCGACTTTGCCGCTGGAGACCTGTGATACCATCAATGGCGCCTGGGGCTACAACGCATGGGAAAGCCGGTCTTCGTCTCGCAGCGCAGC
>CAZIKS010000186.1:0-7354 GCA_964539795.1 uncultured Pirellulales bacterium | reverse complement strand
TGGTGTTTTTTTTCTACCAGAATGGGATAGCAATTCTTGTGCCGAACACTATTGACTCCATTATAGCTTTTTTGCCCCTTAAACGCGTATTTATACCCTATTTCATCGAACGCTTCACCCGGAAAATCAGCATCCTGAACCTTCGTTTCCTGCAAACAAACCACATCAGGCTGGTTTTCCTCCAGCCAGCTAACCACAATCGGCAATCGCGCACGAATCGAATTTACATTAAAACTCACAACTTTCATTCAAATTTTTCTCGCATAAACTATTATAATTTAAGGACTTTATCCGATACTATATATAGATTAAATCTGAGATTACAGTATATTAACAAAGTATTTACGTTCTTCTACATATATCTTGAAATCTTGTTTCAGACTAACAATTATCATCAATAAAAGGGAGTTTGTTAAGATGATTAGAAAAGTACTTTTAGTGCTTCTTTTAATGGTTGTAATATCATCTTTTGTCGGCTGTCAAACTGTACAGGGCTTAGGCGAAGACATTAAGTGGACAAGCCAAAAAACTGCCGAGCTTCTCGAAGAGATGTAAAATAAAATACACGTTTAACCAGCTACAATTTTGCTCTAAGTCACCCTAAAACTTAACGTTACAGCCACAAAAAGGCATTTTCAACAAGACAAAATAACTAAATCGACGACACGAAAATCGATCCCAAAAACACTCACCATTGACACATTACAGGTCATTTCCCTAACTGAGCCGGATAATAATAGCCCATCGTCTGAGCAGCAACCCCCAATCGGTATTGGTGGTCCTCCATAAGGCAGCCCTGCCGCTCTAAAGTACCGACCGTGGTACTGTAAATTCGGATTTCCCCCTTTAAACTGGTAATTACCTCCTCCCGGTGGTCACCAAGACAATCAACAACCGCAATAACACGGCCTTCCAGAGGCTGCATCGCCGCACCACCCCAGTCGCGAATCGCTCCGGAAATAATCACTTCTTTTTGTCTGTCCGCATCCCACCATACCGGACGAATGCTTAATGGCCCATCGCTTAAAAATACAATTAATTCCCCTTTTGCACTATAAAGCCATCGTTTTTTATAATCACTTTCACCCCCATAAACCTCCATACCATCGAATTCTGCAAGAATATCGCCCACCATACCCTGAGAATGAATATGATGGGTGGGTTCTTTATGCCCCCAGAGCCTACGGCCGCTTCGGGCATCCACCAGTAAAATCCCATCTGTTTCTCTTGCGGCCTCAAGACCGTAAAAAATCTCCAAACCCGGCTTGTCAGGGTCTATATCAGCAACATAACAAATATCTGGCTGGTCGCCCAATTCAAAGGCCCACAGAGTCTTACCGTCATCATCAATCACGGCTCCTCCGATGACCAACTCATCCCGGCCGTCCTCATCGACATCAGCGGAAATCAATCCGTGAGACCCCAGCCTGCGGACTTTTTCTTTTCTAAACGGAACTTCCCAATACCAGATACGATTGAAATCCTTATCTAAAGCCTTTGTTTTTATAAGGTTA
Source organism: uncultured Pirellulales bacterium (assembly GCA_964539795.1). GTDB lineage: Bacteria > Planctomycetota > Phycisphaerae > Sedimentisphaerales > Anaerobacaceae > CAZTKW01. Next base: position 5,840 of record CAZIKS010000186.1, on the reverse strand, counting down.
TAGGTGCCCCTTTGCATAATCAGCGAAGGGCTTTTTCCGTCAAGATAGGCAACCGTGAGGAAATTTCGGCAGTATCGGCTGTACTGTGAAAAACCACCACGGCTGAGCCAATCGCATTTAGCAACAACCTTGCCCGTTTCACCGTCGAGCTTGACCAGATATTCCGGCCCGCTCTGCACCAGCCCCTTCTCGTCACGCGGGTCTCCCTCCCCTGCCTTGCAATAGACCTCCGCCTTACCGTCACCATCGACGTCATAGACTATCCACGGCGAATACCAGATGCCCGCCTCGATGGACCACCCCATATCGTACCGCCACATCATTGTCCCGTCCAAACGGTAAGCCTCTATTTTATAAGTAGTTGTGCTACGCTTCCAGTAACCCGGATGCTGGTAAGGATCGGTGTTGAAATTCGGCTGCTTGATGATGTATTCATAAGTGCCGTCGCCGTCCAGGTCTGCAATCCCCACCTTTTGGAAGTCATAACCACCATTAAGGGTAATGCTGATATATGGTTTGCCTTTACCTGCCAAAGTAATGCTAACCTCATCCAATCGCTCGGATTTTGTTGAACTCGGTTTTTTACCGGCTTTATAAAGTTCATAAATACAGGTTTTTCCGATGGTATCCTTGCCGAGGCTCTTGTCCGTAAAGTTAGTCATTCGATACGGCTTGCCTTTTGTTAAATCAATCCCCTGGCTGTCAGTTTGTCTGGACTTGCGGCGTTTAATCTCGAAAGCGATATCTTCGGCGTCGGTATCGAGCAGACGCCAGCTTAAAAAAACCGAGCCGTCTTCAAGCTCCAGAGCCACCAAACCACGGCCTAACTTCTCAACACCTAAAACCGGAACTAAAAAGAAGGATAGTACAAAAACCCCTATCATCTTAAATAACATTCGATACTTCATAATTCATACCTCCAGGGAATACCCAGACTATTTTTGTTACCGGATAGTGTCAAATAAATTCTGATGTGTAGGATTTTGTTATGACAATCATTAAGAAGAAGGCGTATGCTCCTGAGCAATTTCCTCAATCACTTTTTTTTTACGCTTGGTTTTAGTAAATAGAGTTTTTACCTGTATCGGGTCATTAGTTTTTTGCCCGCTGGTCTCAACCTGTTGTAATACAGCACTTTTGAGTGACGCATCCGCACTTGCGGTGATTTTGTCGACTATAGTGTAACTTTCGACTATAGCTAATAAACTCAACAGAAAACTGAGTGTGCTTTCCGCTCCCTGATTGACATTAACGCCGCCGGGCATAAGGCCATCATTACAGCCCTTGGTTCTAAAATCATAGAGCGGAATATTTAAGTCGTTTTCACCGAGGAACCAGTCAAAGGCTTTCCTTTGCAATGTTAAATATCTGCTGCTTCCGGTAGCATCATAGGCGGCCCTCAGCATCATAATCGTACTTGCTGCTTCTATAGGCTGCTGGTCGAATTCAGCTTTTGGCCCTCCGTAGGGATACCAGCCTTTGCAGCCGATAAAACTGAAATGATTACCGCCAAAGGTGTTTTCCAGCAGAAATTCGCCGGTTTTCTCTGCAACTTCAACGTATTTTTTATTGCCGAGAGTTAAACCGGCAACAAATAACGAACACGGCAAAATAGCATTATCATAAGTCAGTGTATCTTCAAACCACTGCCAATCAGTGTGGTTGTTCTTTTCGTATAGAGATATAAGTTTGTCTGCAACTTTTGTCAGTTGACGTTTGATGTCGCTGGCTCCGGGAAACTGCTTGAGGTAGTCGGACATACCAAGTATTGAATACGCCTGTCCCCTAGGGTACTGTTTTTTGATGTGTTTTACTGACCTGTCAAAGTAGTCTTTGATTATCGGCAGATACAAAGGCGATGGTGGTGTTGCCATAACCGTTCCGAAAGCCCACAACACTCTGCCAAGAGCATCATTGAGAGGTTCCTTCTTCATCCAGGTTCTGTCGAAATTCATAAAGTTTTTGACCGAGCCGTCGTTGTTTTGCGAATGCATAATAAAGGAAAGATACGTATCGAAAAGCTCAAGAGCCTCAGGCTCAGGGTACTGGGCGTAATATTTTGTCATTGCAATTACGGCCCTTGCGTTATCGTCAGTACAGTAACCGTGTTCACGATTTGGTACGGTAAACTTGGCATGCTGATACAGACCTGTATGGTCGGTCATCTTCTTGAGATGGGCTAATGAAGGTTCTGGAACCGCGATGCTTGATATCGTTTCGGTCACCGAAGGTATTGCGGCGGTGATGCGCGACGGCAGCAGTTTGGAGTTGAACAGTTTCCAATAGGCCTGGCCGACTTTGGGCCACGTTCTTGACCTGCCATAATCGTATGCCTTTCTTCGCAACGAATAAAATCGTGAATCGTCCTGAAGTATTTCCAGTATTGCTTCAGCGGTGTGTTCCGAATCACCGAACCTCACCAGCTTACCCTGCCCCTTGGCCAGCAGCTCCATAGCCGCCCAATAAGGGGTCGAGATAACGGCTTTGCCCGTTCCAACGGCAAACGACAACGTTCCGCTGGTCAATTGCTCTCTGTTTAGATATGGAGTAACATAAATATCGGCTGCGCACAAAAAGTTGTGAAGCTCTTCGTCATTTACAAACCTGTTATGAAAGATTACATGGTCCTGCAAACCCAATTCTTTTACCATTTTCCGCAGGCTGAATCTGTAAGATTCGCCATCGTGTTTCAAGACCGACGGATGTGTCATACCCAAAACTATATACAGGGCGGATGGAACAGCCTTGATTATCGTCGGCATAGCCCTGAGCATAACCTCTATGCCTTTGTTTTTGCTGAGCAGACCGAATGTCAATATCGTTCTTCTCCCCTCCATACCGAATTTGTGCTTATAGTAATTATTGTCAACAAAAGGTAAATCCGGTATGCCATGGGGAATCAACATAACTTTTTTCCCGGATACTCCGTAAATATCCCGCAACATACTTATCCCGCGCTCGTTCATAGTAATTACTTTACAGGAGGTATCGCAAATGTCCACTAACGCCTTGTGATAAGCCGGATCTGGGTCATTAATGACCGTATGCAGTATTGTTACTATGGGAGCTTTGAGCCTGTTTAACAACAGGTTTAGATAAGAGCCCGCATCACCGCCGAAAAGACCAAATTCGTGCTGAACGGAAACCACGTCAACATGGCTGAAATTGATATAATCGGCCGCGCTGATATAATCACTTTTTACATCCTGGCGGATTTCAAACTTTACAGGCTCGTTATACTTTTCTTCATTACTCGAACGCATTGCGACCACCAAAGGCTCGAATCCTCCCTTGGCTGCTAAAGTGGCGTTTTTGATTAGGTCTGAGGTAAAAGTCGCAATTCCACATTTTCTCGGAGGGTAAGAGGAGATAAAAGCCACTCTTTTTGTGGAAATTTTTGCCATCCGTAACATCCCCTGTATTAAATAGAGCAAAACTGCTCTTTCATTCTAAGATTCCTTTATTACGCTGTCAAGGAAATTGGCCGCTGAAGTTAGATTTTTTTGACGAGTGAATCGCTTTGTTTGGCTTTGCTGAGAATGAAAAACAGCCTTATATGCGAAATAATGCGGCTTTTTTAATTTTTATTTAAATTTTTTGCTTTTTTTCCAACAAAATTTATAACTTTCGTATAATATACTACTAATGCAGTAGGAATAATAGGAAACCGATTATGAAGCTTTCGACTCGGACCAGATACGGAATAAGGGCCATTTTGGAACTGGCTGAAAACTACGGCAAGGGGCCTTTGCAACTTAGAGCCATTGCTCATAGCCAGGAGATTTCAGCCAAATATCTGGAACAATTAATGGCCCTGCTCAAATCGGCAGGATTTGTAAGAAGCATCAGGGGTTCCAAAGGAGGTTATATTCTTGCCAATGCTCCAAATCAAATTAAACTCAGTGATGTTTTTAATGCTCTCGAGGGTCCTGTCGTTACCACAGAGTGTCTTGAAAATAACAGCTACTGCGAGCGAGTTGCCGACTGTGTGGCAAGGCAGGTCTGGGCGGAGGTGCAGCAAGCTATTATGACTGTTCTGCAATCTAAAACGCTGCAGGACCTGGTTGATAAGACAAAAGATAATAGAGCATTATATTATCAAATATAGTAGAAAGGGACAAACTATGAGCGCGATATTTGAAGATATCACCGCAGCGGTCGGGTATACCCCGCTGGTGCAAATAAATAAACTTGGGTCAAATAAAGCTGCCGTACTGGCCAAACTCGAATCGTTTAATCCCTGCGGCAGCGTAAAAGACAGAATCGCATTATCAATGATAGAGGCGGCGGAAAAAAATGAAAAGATTAAAACAGATACCGTTATAATCGAACCTACCAGCGGCAACACTGGTATAGGGCTTGCCTTCATTTGTGCTGCCAAGGGGTATAAATTAATTCTGACTATGCCCGAATCGATGAGTGTCGAGAGAAGAAAGCTGCTTCGATTATTCGGCGCCGAAATTGTGCTAACGCCGGCCGAGAAAGGTATGGTCGGTGCCGTAGCAAAGGCTGAAGAGCTTGTGGCTGAAAACTCAAATGCTTTTATGCCGCAGCAGTTCAACAATCCCGCAAATCCTCAAATCCACAGGGAAACCACGGCAAAAGAGATTTGGGTGGACAGCGACGGCAAAATTGATATTTTTGTTGCAGGTGTTGGGACTGGTGGAACCTTAACAGGTTGTGGAGAAACATTAAAAAAACACAATAAGAATCTAAAGGTGGTGGCGGTGGAGCCAAAAGATTCTCAGGTGCTTTCTGGAGGCAAGCCGGGCCCGCATAAAATTCAGGGTATCGGGGCGGGATTTGTGCCCCAAGTGCTCAATGTCGGAATCATTGATGAAATCATCAGGGTATCAAATGAAGATGCTATGGAGACAACCAGACAATTAGCACTAAAAGAAGGTATCATGGTTGGGATAAGTTCAGGAGCTGCGATGTGGGCAGCAATACAGCTTTCACAGAGACAGGAAAACGAAGGCAAAACAATAGTAGTGATTTTGCCGGATACCGGCGAAAGATATATCTCGACGGAAATGTTCAAACAATAGGCTTTTATTTCTTGCCAGAGGAGCTGATTATGCAGAAAAAAACTTTGACCAATAAGAAATTAGAGAATCTGGTCGGTGAAATTACACGGACGTATAAAGGTGATACCGGCATAAATTTTATTGACACCTCCAACCTGCCCGTGAAAGATAAAATCCTGGAAATCCTTGATCTACTTGTTGAACTCCTTTTTCCGGGTTATACAGGCAAGAGAACGGTTACCAAATCGAATGTTAATTTCATCGTTGGTGATATTCTTTGCCAGGTCGCAACAGAACTTACCGAACAAATAGAGCGTGCCTTCAAGTACCGCTGCAGAATGGAAAAATGCGACACCGGTGACTGCCGGGCAATGGCTGAGGATGCAACCGGGCATTTATTAGAGCAACTTCCAAAAATCAGAGAAATGCTCAAAGGCGACGTCGGTGCGGCGTTCGATGGAGACCCGGCCGCAAAATCCTATGAGGAAATCGTGATAAGCTATCCCTGCATCATTGCAATTGCCACACATCGGATTGCTCACGAATTATACCTGAAAGATGTGCCCTTAATCCCGCGTATAATGGGCGAATGTGCGCACACAAAAACCGGCATCGATATACATCCGGGAGCAAAAATCGGCAGAAATTTCTTTATCGACCACGGCACCGGTGTAGTAATAGGTGAGACTACGGTCATAGGTGATAATGTAAAAATCTACCAGGGCGCTACGCTTGGAGCTTTGAGTTTTCCAAAAGATGAAAGAGGAAAAATAATAAAGGGCGGCAAAAGACATCCGACAATAGAGGACAACG
>CAZIKS010000185.1:0-7385 GCA_964539795.1 uncultured Pirellulales bacterium | reverse complement strand
TTGAGCGGGGTGGGTTGTGCAGAGGGGGGGGTGTCGTTTTTTGGGGTTGAAAAGGAGGGAAGTTAAAAATTTTTGTAAAAAGATTAAATTTTTTCTTGACATCTCTACAAATGTAGAGTAAGCTCGTAAGATGTAAAGATAAGGAGATTACCATGGGAAGAAAACAATACGAACTTACCGAAGGCGAATGGGCTATATTAAAGGCGGTGTGGAAGAAACAGCCGTGCGCTGCTCCCACGGTTCAGGAGGCTCTTGAGAAGAAAAAGGGGTGGACGTACAGCACGGTCAAAACAATGATGGACCGAATGGCGGACAAGGGGCTGCTTAAAATGGAAAAGATACGCAATCTTTACCTGTACCGCCCGGCGATTACACAAAAGGAGGCACAAAACAGCGAGATTATGCGGATGATAAAAAGGGCGTTCAACGGGGCACTTACGCCAATGATGCAGTTTCTGGTAGAAAATAATAACCTTTCCAGGAAACAGTTGAGCGAACTGGAAGCGTTGATAAAAAGTAAAAAAGGGAAAGGCAAAAGTAAAAATAAACAGGCGTCTTAATAAGCGGAGATTGAATTATGAATGCGATATTAGAAGGGATTAATTTGATGGGCAGGGCGTTTGTGGAGTTTGCAGGGCCGATGCTTGTCCAGTCGAGCGTGTTGATAGCGATTTTGCTGGCGGGCGATTTTCTGCTGCGGCGGAAGGTGCGGGCGGTTTTGCGATACTGGCTCTGGATGCTGGTATTGGTGAAGCTGGTACTGCCGATTTCGCTGACGACGCCTGTGAGCCTGGGACAGTGGTTTGGAGAGCGGCTTGAATATGTGCAGAGAGAGCATACGCCGGCTGTTGTAAGTCCTAGACCTATTCCGCGGACGGTGGAAACGATGCAGGAGTTTGGGCAGGTGGAAGTCGAGCCTATTAAGGTGAGCGGGGAGAGATTAACACCATCGCCGGTGACAGAGTTTGAGCCTATAGCGGCGGAGTCCGGCACTGAGGCGTCGGTAGCGATAACGCCGGTAACGTGGCAGGGGTGGGTGTTTTTGGGCTGGCTGGCTGTGGTGGCAGCGATGGGGTTATTATTGGTGCAGCGGGCGATTTTTGTCCTGGGGCTTGTCGCTCAGGCCAGGGGGGTTAACGGGCTGATGGGTGATACGCTGAAGTACTGTTGCGGGCGGATGGGGGTCAGGGGGAAAATCGGTTTGAAGGTATCGGCGAATGCGACGAGTTCTGCGGTGTGCGGATTGTTTCGGCCGGTAATTTTGGTGCCGCAGGATTTGGGGCCGAATTTAGGGGCGGCGGGCCTGCGGGTGGTTTTGATGCACGAACTTGCGCATATCCGGCGGGGTGATTTGTGGGTCAATTTGGTGCAGACTGTTTTGCAGATTGTCTATTTTTATAATCCGCTGCTGTGGGTGGCCAATGCGGTGATTCGCAGGGTGCGCGAGCAGGCGGTTGACGAGGCGGTGCAGGTGGCGATGGGTGAGAAGGCCGGGGAGTATCCGGAGACATTGGTGAGGGTGGCGAAACTGGCATTTGAGCGGCCGGCTTTGAGTCTGCGGCTAATCGGCGTTGTCGAATCGAAGAGCACATTGCAGTCAAGAGTCAAGCGTATGCTTGAGCAGCCGCTACCGAAAAGCGCAAAACTGGGCTTTCTCGGCCTGATTGCAATATTAGTCGTTGGTGCCATATTGCTGCCGATGGCCAAGGGAGAAAATCTAACTCATCATGCACGCAAAGCTATGAAGCAAGCCGACCAGGAGGCACGGCAATTGAATCACGAATATATAGGAACAGAACATATCCTGCTCGCATTAGTTGGGGATGGCAGGGGGATAGTTGCTACAATTTTGAAGAATGTAGATGTAGATATAGAGAAGGTGCGTCCTGAAGTTGGCAAGTTCGTTAAGAGTGGTTCGAGTAGAGTTAAAAAGAGGAAGTTGCCGCAAACACCGCGAGCTAAAAAAGTTATGACCTATGCCGAGGATGAGGCGAGGTCGCTCAACCATGATTGTATAAGCGGTGAACATATCCTTTTGGCCTTGTTGAGTGTGGAAGATGGAGTGGGTGGTCAGGTACTTATGAATCTCGGCGCAAAATATGGAGACGTTCGTCAGGAGGTTTTGGAGTTAGTGGGTCCTGGGCCGATTAAGGGAGGGCATCCCACGCTGGTTATTAGCGGCACTGTAAAGGATTCAGCCACAGGGCTACCTATAGCTGGAGCGAAAGTAGGCGATGAACATTATCTTGACGGAGTAAGAAGTACCCTTACCCGTTCAGACGGCGGCTATACCTATTTGACCTGGCCGGAACATCACGGCATAAAAGCCGAGTCTGGCGGCTACAAAACCCAACGTGAAAGCTTATATAGCGGTCATTTTGATTTCGGTAAGGAAGAGGTAGAGGAAGTTATTAACTTCAACCTTGAACCGGAGAGTGTCTCGCAGGCTTCAGGATTCAAAAAGACTCTACCCAATGGCGTGAGGATTGAGCTGGTGGGGGTTTGTGAGTTTACTCCAAGCGGTCAGCTTTGGTGGAAACCTAACGGGACTATTTTTTATCCTGAAATTTCTATATCCAACAAAGAAGATTATTTTCTAGATGATACCTATGCTTTTGTATATGAAACGGACAAGCCGACAATTATTGATTTTCAAAATATTGATGGAATGATAAAGTTCGAAGGTCGCCCTTGGCTTGAAAACGCAAAGCGATCTCATTATCGACGGTATATGTTTATTAGGAATTATAAAACGCATTATTATGTAACCGCAAAGATAAAATTTGATAATCGAAAAACGACCACCCATAAATTGAACGTCTTACCGGCTTGGAAAACAGTAGCCGAATATGACGGTAAATATGTCTTGGGCTCTCAAAATCCGAAGGTTGACTTTTTTGAAACTTACAACACAGCACAGGGAATTAAGGTTGTATTAGACCACAGATATGAAGGTTACAAATGGCGTTTGGTAGCTATAATACCACATGAACACCACGAAGAGCAAGTCAGCGGAAGTGACATACAAGCAGTTTCTTCTGTCGAAGGAGATAAAAGAAGAGCTGTTATTTTTAAGGATTCTAAATTAGAAGATATAAGTCGCTTTGAATTTCAGATCCGAGAAGGTAAAGAAAATGAAGTCGTTTTCAAAAATGTCTCTTTGAAGCCGAATTTCAAGACCGATGTGCAAGTCGAAGTTGAAAAACCTGCTGTGGGTGTTGAGGGGGAAGCTGAAATTTTGAGTAAGTTTTTTTCATATGTAGATATTAAAATTGAACAACTGGTGCCCGATTATCCTCAGTTTGTCGAATGGGATGTGAAGAAAACGGAACCTCAATGGTGGCGCCCCGGAAAGATGCTGACTGCTGAAGAATTGGTGTATAATCATTCTTTGTCCCCAAGTAAGTCATCTAATTACAGGGATTGGTATGGACAAAACGGCTGTCACATACGAATCAGCGTTTTTACTGAAGAAGAATGGAATCGCTTAGAAGGCCCTGGGATTAAAACAGAAATATTTGGCTTGCGGATGGGACAGTTTTTTGTGGTTGCAACGGTTATAACAGAAAAACCGGAAGTTCCTGAACTGGAGCAAAAAATCAATGATATAATTCGCTCCGCTGTTATTAATACCAACCAGAATCCCGATGTGCAGGTTGAGGGGCCAAAAAGCAGTTGGTTACAAGTTGATGATCAAGCACCTGAAGAAGTTTTGGCAATAGGCAAGGTGCTTAAGAAGTGGTTTGATGCCTGTTTGAAAGATGATTTTGAGCAGGCTAAGAAAATTCATCATCCGGAAAGAATTGACGAAGCCGAACATGATTTTAAAGAAACGATTCGGATTTTGGAGATAGTCCCGGATGAACCCTTTACAATACTGACATTTATCGGGGATGATAAAGCAGCATATGTGGCAGCAGGTACGCAAAACGGCACTGTATTTTTTGGTGAGCCTGTTGTTATAGGTTTTGGCTTTAAAAAGTTTGAAGGGCAATGGAGAGTTGGAAGCGCTGGCGGGACAAAATTCGAGAGGCTTCAACAGTTTATTACACAATCCAAAGAAAATAATCCAAATATTAAAATCTGGCCCAGTGACTCCTATTCAAAGCTGGCCAGCCAAACCGATACAATTTTTAAGAAGAAAGCAGAGGCTTTTGATAAGACTACCTGGAACCAGCTTGATGGTGCCCCAGAAGAAGTACAAGATATAGCTGATGTCTTACGTAGGTGGTATAAAAGTTGTTTGGCCGCAAATTTAGAGGAGTTCAAAGCTTTATACACACCCAATTCTAAATTCCACGCCGAAAAAGAGCTGAAAGAACTACGGCAGTATGGAATTATAGCCCCTGAATGGCAGTTCTCGCCGATGGTGATAAGAATAGGTGATTCAAGAGCTGAGGCCATATCGCACGATTTTGTAATCTCTGCAAAAGTTCCTGAATACAGCGGCGACCCAGTAGTTATAATCGTGCAGTTAATGAAAGTTAATGGACAATGGGGGATTTTAGGTTGGTCAGGCGATTCCTTAAGAAGCATTTCCCATGCACATTTTGAGAGGAAATACCCACAAAGTCGAATCTGGTTTGATAAATCGATTCCTGATTGGTTAAAGCCTAACCAGAAAACAAATACTGATGTAACGATCGGAGATATTAAAAGCAGTTTGCCTGAAACTAAGACAGAAGAAACTTTGACAGAAAAGCTTAGAGAATTAAATAATGACAGGGTGGTATTCGAATCATATTTCCCCGATAGTAATGAGGGTGGAAGGGCTCTGGATGACTGGTGGAAGGTAAAAGATAAAGAACAACGTACAGATGAAGAGATTTTTAACATAATCCGCAATGGCCTTCGGCGAACAGGTGACGGCAAGTTGAGAGACCATAGAGACAGGTTTACCGGTTGGGTCGGGCAGAAATACATATGGAAAAAAGGGCCAAAAAACAAACAGGCAGTTGAACTGATGTATTACGCCAGTTTTGACCCTGAACTAACTGCTAATACGGTGTACTATGGTTTGTCAGTTGCTGGGGAGGAGCAAAACCCAAAGGTACTTGAGCGACTTGTGGATATCTGTATGAGCAATATATATGTTACTCGAATTCTCTGGGGTACGAAAGGTAAATACGACCAAATGACAACATACCTTGAACCGTATCTTAATAGTTCGGATTTGCAGCTAAGCGAAAGAGCTGTCATTTTGGAAAAGACTTTCAAGGGTGAGATTGATTACGGCCAGTGGGAAAAGGAACAGCACCGAGAAAAACGTCAACAGGAATTCGGCGACAAACTGCCGGCAATCAGAGAGTTACTTCTGAACGGCAATAGCGAACAGCGATTAGAGACATTCGACCTTATTAGAAGGAGAGGTTTATATGTGTTACTTGACGATTCTTTTAAAGAACCATTAATCGCCTGTCTTAAAGATGATCACCCTGTCGTCAAAGAGGCTGCATTAAGATTAAGTAGATATGTGCTGCTTAAGAAAAACGAGCAAAGCCCAGAGATTTTTGAACTAATGAGCAATCTTTCCAAAGATTGGGATCACAAAGTCAGAAATGAGTCTGCTAAGTCTATTGGCAGTCATTGGATTTGGGGGGCAAAGCCACAGAAGCCAGAGCCTATCGAGATTATGCTACGACTTTCAAAAGACAAAGACCGAGGTGTTCGCTACCAAGCGGTTTACTACGGTCTATCTGTAGTAGAAAATAAAGATGAGAGCATCATCAAAAGACTTGTTGAAATGGCATTAGATAAGACCAGCGATTTTGGTCGAATTAGTTGGGGACTTAGCAGAGGTGCAGATGAAGAAATAATAAAGAAATACCTAATTCCGCATCTAACGCATGAGAGTACAAAAGCTAAACTTGCCAGAAAACTTTATCGAGAACTCTTCAAAGAAGAACCGCCTGAGGTTAAGCGAAAACCCACTGTGCAGGTTGAGAGTAAAGAACCTTAAACAAAAATAAAATCGGGGTGCAAATTGTGCCGGTGGTTTGGCTTTTAGCCGAAGTTGTAGTGTTTTTTTACGGGTTCAGTGACGTTCCAGGTGCATTCCAAATCCTGCGGGAAAATGACGAGGTCACCCGGGCCGAAACTTACAGAATTTTTGTCATCCGATACCGTTACCTTGCCCTCGAGCACAAGACAGGTCTCCTTTTCGGTGTACTGCCAGTCGAAGGTGCTTGGCTCGCATTTCCAGATTGGCCAGGCCTCGCAGGCGGCCTGCTCGGCTTCGGTCGGCTTTTTGACAATAACATCCCTGACTGTAGGCATTTTATTTTCCCTTCCTTATTTTAACCGCAAACCTTTGAGTTCAATTATATATTTTCAACGCAACCGCGTGTAATTATATCGTAAAAGGAATATTATTGAAGAAGCAAGTGGAATTTTTCTCGAAAATCGTATAAATTAGCCGGTATGGAGCAAAAACAGTTAGACGAATTTAGAAAATGGTTCGATGAATATATAGCTGGTTTCTACGGCGATGATGAGTATATCAATGCCAATTTGAAACTGAAGGAAGACCACAGCAGCCGTACCTGCGAAGAGATGCAGTATCTGGCGGACGAGCTGGCCCTGACGGCCAATCAGAGGCGGATAGCTGAGGTAACAGCACTTTTTCACGATATCGGCCGGTTCAAACAGTTTGCCGAGTACCGAACTTATAACGACCATAAAAGCGTGGGCCACTGCCGGCTGAGCGTGGAAATTCTGCGGCAGACGAAGGTGCTTGCGGACGTTGAGGAGGCGGAGAAAGAGATAATCGAAAAAGCGATTGAATATCACGGGCTCATGGAATTGCCGAGTGATTTGGACGGCGAGTGCCTGCTGTTTTCGAAGCTGCTCCGTGATGCCGATAAGCTGGATATATTCAATGTATTGTTGGACTGCTACAAACGGCAAAGGGAGAACCCGGTCGAATATGAACTGGAGATGGATTTTCCGGATGTGCCGGAATATTCGGCGGAGGTGGTTGAGGCGATTTTGAATGAGCAGCGGTTTGATTACAGCAAATTGCGGACGTGGAACGATATGAAGCTGTTGCAGCTTGGATGGGTCTATGATGTTAATTTTACGGCGACGCTGAAGCGGATAAGGGAGCGTAAATTTTTAGAGAAGATAGTTGATTTTCTGCCGCAAACCGGAGATATTGAAAAAGTCAAAGAAAAAATATTTGAATATGTCGACTCGGCGATAGAACGAGGTGAGGTAGAAGTAAAGAGGTAAAAAACACAGAAGAAGGGATTATTATGAAGACGGTTTTGCAGACAAACATAGCAGACCTTGAGCCGATGCGCGGCAAGGTTCGCGATATATACGACCTTGACGACAAGCTGCTGATAGTGGCGACCGACAGGATAAGCGCTTTCGATGTGGTTATG
>CAZIKS010000184.1:0-7475 GCA_964539795.1 uncultured Pirellulales bacterium | reverse complement strand
AGATAACTCCAATCACTTTCTAAGCCATTAACATCTTTGGCTTTAGCTTCAATAATATATGTATCCTGTTCATCCCAGATATGACTCTCCTCGTACCCTGGGGGACCAGAAGCCTGAAAAGATGTCCAATCTGTTATGTCTCCGTCACCCCATTTAATATAGTAAGAGACGTCATCTCCATCTGGATCTGTTGAAGTAAATGTATAAGGATATAAAGTACCTGGTTTTCCATTTGTTTCACCGACAATAGCTGGTGGGAATGGAGCTTGATTCTCAGGTGATAATTTTATCAGAATAGCTGCACTACCTTTCAGGTCTTTTGTTTCAATGCCCCCTGTAATGATATATCCTCCATGGGCCGTTTGAGCAATTGATGACCCTATATCTATATATTCACGTTCACCATATGTTTTCTCCCAAAGGATATCTCCAGAGCAATCGGTCTTTAACACCCATATGTCATATAAATATCCCTTTTGAGGGTCAAAGTATCCGTTACCCCCACAGATAATAAAATCACCATCATATGTAAGATTAATACAAAGAAATGTTACAATTCCAGGATAAGTTTCGCCATATGATCTGTTCCATATCTCCGCTCCTGATTCATCTGTCCTAATCAATAATCCATCGTGTTTTCCATCACCAAGTACCAGACCATCAATGATAAATCCACCATCAGGAAGTTGTTGGACAGAAAAACCCCATTCATATGACCGATTTGTACCATAGGAATGATTCCATTGTTCAACTCCCTCAGAATTAGTTTTTATTAACCAGGCATCATACGGGTCAAACAGGTGAGATGGTTCAACAAATGAACAGGTGCACCCGCAGAGAATATACCCACCATCTAGAGTTTCTTGAACATCATAGCTTCCATCAATCTGGTATCCCCCGTAGGTATGATTCCATTCTTCGACACCAGTTTCATTAGTTTTAATTAACCAAGCATCCCAATTTGTTTTTGGCGTTACATATTTTTGCCCTGCGATAATATAACCCCCATCTGATACCTGTAGAACAGATTCTCCGCTATCTCCACCTGGTCCACCAAAGATTCGACTCCATTGGACAAATCCTCCACTGTCAGTTTTTATAAGCCAGAAATCACCTGAATCCGATCCTAACTGAATTGTGCCTAATATAATATATCCACCATCCTGTGTTTGTTGCACTTGATTCCCGAGATCAAAATTTGGTCCACCATATGTTCTATTCCACTGTTCATAACCGTACGCATTTGTCTTAATCAACCAAATATCACTATTTAATCGGTTATCTCCTATTTTATCAATTTTATCACATAGGCAAATATAGCCTCCATCTGTTGTTTGAATAACACATTTTCCCTTATCATCCCCTGGTCCATCAAAAGTTTGATTCCATTCCTCCTCTGGTGGATCTCCTAAAAAGGACTCTTGTTCTCTGATATTTTCAGATACATTCCTTATCATTCCGTTATTCCCACCAATACTTGGAACTATGCTTGCTGCGACAAATAAAACTATGACGGTTAGAATAATTCCCTTTTTAGTCAAGAGATTTTTCATTTTTTTCCTCCCTCTTTTTATATCTATTAAAATAGGAGTAGGGGTATATAAAACCTTTTAGTAAAAAATAATTAATGTGCAAATCAACCATTTAATGTGCAAAGCCGGTTAAGATGGGTGTTACTCCTGATATTTTTTCCAGTGTTGGTTTAAAAAATATTATTTCATAACGGAGAATGAATTTTAGAATCTGATTTCACACTCTGGAAACCAACAACAGAAGTAAATGAAACCAGAGTTAGTAATACAACTGCTATGATACTACCTATTAGGATTTTCTTATTCATCTTAACTCCTTTGATATGCTAACTTTCGATTTATTTCTTCTATACCCACCAACAATTAAATTTCTCCCCTATTGCAATCATAATTTCTGCAGGGAATGTCCAATGGGGAGGACCAGCTACAAGAGCTACTGCAAGCCAAACCAACGGAAATAATGACGTACAGATTACTGGAAAAAACCATTCAAATCCTGAACTATCATCCTCACAATCACAATCTTCATCTGATGTTTTCTCAATGTAATTTCTTACATTTTCCTCTTCAAGTATAGATGATATTTCTTCTAATGTTTCAAGTACAGCATCAGGATTTACAATAATTTTCCATAAATCTATACTCTGAACCAAATCTCTAATCTTTTGAAGTTCAAACTCTATTGATATAGCATCATCTATTGATTTAATTCTAAAAAATACATCTATAATACAATTATCATCAGGATTTTCTAGATTGGTAATTAATATATCTCCCCATAAATCATCTTCAATTTCATCAGGTAAAACAATTTCTACCGCAACTGTTACTGGTGCTCCTTTAGGTAGATCAATCCATCCATCTGGATCAAAAGTAAATGTACCCCAATCAGGATAAGAATGTATCTCCCAGTCAAGCAGTGAACCTTCCTCACCAATATTTTCAACAGTAAAATCATAAACTACTGTATCGCCGAGTTCCATATCAATCCCCGTTATTAAACCTGTACAATCCAAATCAGGAACTGGTTCTAAACTTGGTTTACTCACATTAGCATTAATAGGTATTGCAAAAGCAACCCCTATGAACAGAAGTATAACTGCTACTGCTAAACCTTTCCTAAACATTCTTGCCCCCTGTGAATACTACATAACGTATATTGTTACCATGTCACACATAAACAAATTTTTATTTAAATATTTTTCCCCCACATTTCTAACAATGATGTTATATAAATCTTCACGTTACAGTTCTAACAGGTTTCGTAGTATTGGAAACATATTTGGAAAACGTTCAAGTAATCGTTGAAGTAATGGAAACGAATAGGAGTTTTGGTTTACTGGTATCGTTACTTCTAAGGTTCCCCATTCACTCTCAGCATCAAAAATGTCTTTAGCTTTTGCTCTTATTGTAAACTCCCCTTGTTCATCCCATGTATGAGACTTGACAACTTCCTCACCAGAAATGTATGGGCCTATCCACTCCTCAATTTGGTCATAGCTCTAGTCAACGTAATAGTAAAGATCATCACCAAGATATTTTTGTCGATTGTATTCGAAAGATTTATAAACATCACTCGTTTATAGTCGAGTGATGAGAGATATATTGTTTGAATGGAACCCTTGGTGGGAAGAAGATTATAATTATCAAAAAGTTAAAAGAGACTTATTTGAACATGTAAAAAAATGGATTGATAGAAAAGAAATCGTTTCTATATTAGGAGTACGAAGAAGTGGAAAAACTACGCTACTCTTTGAAATAATAGATTATCTCATAAATGAAAAGAAAATCAACCGTAACAACATAATCTTCATTAAAGCTGATGACGACCGAGTTGATGAAAAAGAACTAATAAATACAGCACTTGATGAATACTATACATGGAAGAATCCCACTGGAAAAATTTTTGTTTTCATAGATGAAGTACATGAAATACCAGAATGGCAAAAAACCCTAAAAAGGATATATGATCTTGAACAAAAAAACAAAAAAATATTCATCTCAGGATCCAATGCATCTTTATTAAAAGAAGAATTAAGTTACCTACTCACAGGAAGATTTGCATATTTTGAACTATTTCCTTTCAGCTTTAAAGAATTTTTAAGAGCAAATAATATAACAATAAAAAACGAAACAGACATCATCAAACAGAAAAACACATTGAGAAATCTCCTTACAATATACATAGAATATGGTGGATTTCCCGAAATCGTTTTAGAAAAAGATAAAGAACGTAAGGAAGAACTAATCGGGTTCTATTTCGAATCCATACTTTATAGAGACATCGTAAAAAGAAAAAACATACGTAGTGTTGAAAAATTAGATAGATTGGTAAAATGGTATCTACAAAACATATCAGCATATGCCAACTATGATAAACTAGGCAAGTTCTGTGAATTATCTACAGATACTGTAGGGGAATATACACGGTTTCTTGAAGATGCGTACCTAATTTTTGCTATAAATATACTTGCATATTCAATTAAAAAGCAATTCATCAATCCTAAAAAAATATACTGTGTTGACCCAGGAATAAGGAGAATCATAGGTTTTACTTTCTCAGAGGATGTAGGTAAAATCTATGAAAATATTGTTTTTACCCATCTAAAAAAAACAGGTATGAATGTGTACTATTGGAAAAATAAAGGTGAATGTGATTTTGTAATTCAGAATAAAAACACCGTAGAACAAGTAATCCAAGTATCTTACGACATTATAGACAGTAAAGAACGAGAGGTCAAAGGTTTGATTGAGGCAATGGAAAAATTCAATGTTAAGAAAGGAACTATCATCACACAAGACTATGTTGCAAAAGAAAAAGAAAGCGGAAAAGAAATAGAGTTTATCCCTCTTTGGAAATGGCTACTTTTAGATAAACTAATCTGAAAAAAAACCAATCTTACTTACCAGTAACCCCGATAACGACCAAAAATTAAGAAACTAATTATTATAATTATAAAAACCATTCCAAATATTACATATAGATTGAGATCATCCTCTTCTGTATATTCTGGTTCATAATATAAATCAAAATGGATTGAAAAAGCTCCAACAGCAGAACCCTCTCGTTTTGGATACTGTTCTATGGCAAAGTCAACCCGCACCGTTCTATTTCCTTGGAAGTTTGAAGGAGGTTTTACTTCTACATTTATCGTACCAGTTTCATCTATAGCTAAATTAAGGAGGGGGGGATTAAGTTTAATTGAAAAATCAGATAGATTATCAACTATAGAAGGTGTTATGCGAGATAACTTATTGGCCATATTCTTAACTTCTATGGGAATTATTGTTTTTTTATCTGGAGGAGTATTAACAGAGCGATTAGAAACTGTGACAGTAAATCTTGGACGGTATTGTGGAGTAAATTCTATAGATTCCTGATAAGAATTACCATCTAATCTCTTAAAAGAATCCCAAGTTGCTTTGATATCTATTCGATATGGTTCTGCAGGAGCTTCAACTCTAGGTGAAATAATTAGAATGGTTGCTATTTCTACTGGTCCGTCTCCCTCAAAGGGAATATCTGTTAAAATATCTGGAGAGCTAATGTAAATATTAGCCCAATCTGGAATATCAAGCACCTCCAAATGTATTGTTTGCATTGGACCAATCATTGTTCCAAAGAGAATCAAATTTTTAAGTCGAAAAGGAATTTTCTTAAACACATCTGGAATATCTGTCCAGTATTTTATTGTAATTGGTATAGATACAGAGACATCTATTGCAAGTGGTTCATTTAATGTACTGGTGTCATACTCAAAATCGATAAATGAGCTGAAGGTAATTAGTTTAGGTCGTTGTTCTGGATTAGCAGACATTGCTATCGGTGAAAATATGTTGAAAAACAGTAATAGGAAAATTATACCGATGATTGCACTTTTCAAGTGTATTCCCTTCTCAATAATTATTATATCTATAGGAGATATAATATATAAGTACTACTCTCCGTCATAGTTGATAAAATAATCACAAATTAAACTGATAAGCTTATACAGAATCAGAAAGGGCCGTCGATACCTCTTTTTGTAAACCATCAAAAGAAAGAAATTCAGAAGTAACACCAAGGCCTATCATTTCATGAATCAAAACCGTGATATTATATGCAATAATTTTGCACAGCAATTCGTTCTCCTGTGCAGTTCTATTTTTAGATTTAACTGATTCACCGAACTTATTCTTAATCGCAGAGAAAGTAGATTCGGCATTAGATCGTTTATGATAATGTTCATCAAATTCATCTCTATGAAGTTGGAAATAATGAAATGTTTTTTTCCATAATGCAGATTTCCCTGCTTTTCCAGTTGCATTTTTTTAAAAGGAATATATGGCGTTCCGTCGATTCTGTTGGAGCCGTTATTTAACTTTTGGCTTGTTTTCGTTGATGTCCTGATTGCAACATGTATTTTCATGAGGCAGTTTTTTATTTCGTTTCTTGCAACAATCCTATCTTTTATTGCCACAGTCGCAATACATATTATGTATGTTATTTAAATATTGGAGAAAAAATGGTTACATATGAAAAACCACTATTTGAAAAACAAAAAGGGATGGATTTCCCAATGCAGATAATTGAAAAAATCAATCTAGATAGATAATATGAGCGTTTTAGCAACTGTTTTTGGTGTGGTGTTTGCAACAGTTGTATCTCTGTATTTTAAGAAAAAATTTGTGTAATTAAAAAAAGAAGAGAGGGAAAGAGGGTTATTTTTCCGTTACGTTGAGCTTCACTAGATTACGAAGAACAGAATTACAAATGTTGGGGTGTAAGTTGCGCTAGCGGTTGCTCCTTCGTCACAGGTTACATTAACTGTTACTGTTGGTTTGCCGATTCCAACGACCATACATTTTGCCGTTCCTGTACCTCCAGCTTGGGCGACAGTTCCGGTTCCAACAACAACACCTGTTTTTACTCCACCTGGCGGCAGTAAGAAAAAACCACCGGTTAACGTAAAGTCTGCTTTGACGTTAGTTGCGTCAACACTACCACTGTTTGTAACAGTTGCAGTAAGGCCGAATCCACCAGTAATATTTATATCAAGTACAGGTACTTGGATTACTTCACCGGTAAGAACGAAGTTGAAATCATTTGGTTCACCAACTAAATCTGTGGTATTAGTCCAGTCTGGGAAACTGAAATAGACGGATTTGAAGACAGCCTCATGGAATTTTATCCCTAAAACTGTTTCGTTATGCCTGCACCAGCCAGATTGTGGAAAAGTTAGGCCTATGCCATATATGCTGATCCAATATTTTATTCCGGCATTAAACTGTAATGGATCAGGTAGCTGAACAGAGTAGTTAGCATACCAACGCTCTGTTTGATTATACCAGAAATCTACACCTATTGAAGCATTGGGGAAGTGGTATTCAGCTATAACGGCGCCAGGTGCGGTGCCATCACCATTATCAGCATAGAATGTGATATTCCAATCAAATTGGTAGTCCATCGGACCATTGGCGTGCTGACAGTTGTAGTACCCACCTTGCCAGTGTACGTCGTCGATCATTGCAGGTTGTTCAAGGATGAAGTCGTCAGCTGGAAATGCATCCAGTGATCCTCCCATAGGGCGTTCATCCTGCGCAGCGAGCATGCCAACAAAATCGCCCATGCCATTGTCATAGACTATACCTCGGATCTCCGAGCTGCTGGCTTTTACAGGTCGGTCCTCTGTAACCATGTCGAGCATATTTTCGTTGTTTGTTGTATTTGCTATTGCAGCTGTTGATGAGAAAACAATTGCCATTGCAATAAGCAAAACAAAAGCTTCTTTCAAAATTTTGTTTTTTTTCATATATTATTTCCTCCCTATATAAATTCCAATGCATATATAATATATAAATCTTCTCACCCTGTTTTTATTATAACATCTGTAACAAAACTCAAACTATTGAATAGATAGGTATTGTTTGTCCACTTGTGCTTTTTTAGGCTTTGCCCTAAAA
>CAZIKS010000183.1:0-7647 GCA_964539795.1 uncultured Pirellulales bacterium | reverse complement strand
GTGGAACCGCAGCAGCTTCGGTTGTAAAGCTCCAGACCGAACCTGTTGTTGTACCACCGGCATTGACCTCATCGATACGCCAGTAATAAGTCGTGTCGTTTGCCATAGTGCCGGGGTCAAAGGTTGCAGAGGTCTGGTTGCCCTGATATGAACCGGGGCTGGAAGTACCGAAATAGACATCGTGGCTTGTCGCGCCGGAGCCGGCCGACCAGCTAAGATTTGCATTAATATCTACATCGGTAGCAGTATTGGCCGGGCTTGGACTGGATGCCTGGCCGGGTGCTGCAATGATAGTCGTGAAGTTCCAGACCGTGCCGGTAGTTGTGCCTGCGGCATTGACTTCATCAATACGCCAGTAGTATGTCGTATCATTAGCCATAGTGCCGGGGTCGAATGTCACAGCCGTTTGGTTGCCCTGGAATGCCCCCGGACTGCTTGTGCCGAAGTATACATCGTGGCTCGTTGCACCGGAACCAGCCGACCAGCTAAGGTTGGCATTAATATTTACATTAGCAGCGCCACTGGCAGGGCTCGGATTACTTGCCGAACCAGGCGCTCCAACGATGGTTGTAAAGCTCCAGACCGTGCCGGTGGTTGTGCCGCCTGCATTAACCTCGTCGATACGCCAGTAGTATGTCGTATCGTTGGCCATTGTGCCGGGTTCATAGGTTGTGGCTGTCTGGTTGCCCTTGAACTCACCTAAATCCGGTGTTGAATCGGTGCCGAAATATACATCGCTTGAGGTCGAGCCAGTGCCTGCATTCCAGCTTAAATCAGCATCAATGCTGATGTTTGTAGCACTTTGTGTCGGAGTTGGATTGCTTGCCTGACCGGGAGGAGTCGGTGCACCACCTGTATAGATATCGTTAACCTCACTCTGAGTGAGGGCATAATTGTAGATACGGACATCGTCGATGAGACCTTCCCATTCTCTGGCATTTGTTCCTTCGTCCAGGGTTTGTGAGTTCTCGCCGATATAGACATCCCAGTCATTTGTTGTTATGCTGCCGGAACAGCCGACCGAATTAGAATCGAGGCCGCCATCTACATATATATACGCCGTCGAGCCGTCGTATACACCTGCAATATGGTGCCACTGGCCGTCGAAGACATTAGTTCCGGCTTTGATTCCATCCCAGGGCATTCCTGAAGCGGCAACATAAAAGCTCATTGCGTTGGTTTTGCCCGCTTTTTGCAGTGCCCATCCGGTTGGGTCTTTGCCCTTGGCGATAATGGTTGAGAAGTTTCTCCAATCAACGTAGCTTGCCTTCATCCAGCCCATCACCGATACATTACTGGTGATGTCGAAGAAGGATTCATTCGGTAATGTTACATAGTTGTTGGCATCGGTGAAGTCCAGACACCAGCCGCGTTCGGCATCATCCGTCCAGGCGAGGCTGCCGACGAGTGTACCGTCATTGCCGTAAGTACTCGAATCCACGGCAGTGGTGCCGGAGGCATCATTGAGTTCCCACCAGCCTATAATCTCATCGCCGGCACTTGCTATTGTTGTGAAGCTCCAGACATTGCCTGTGGTTGTGCCGCCGACATTGATTTCATCAATGCGCCAGTAGTAGGTCGTGTCATTGGCCATTGTGCCGGGGTCAAAAGTAGTAGCCGTCTGGTTGCCCTGGAATGTGCCGGGGCTGGTTGTTCCAAAGTACACATCGCTTGAAGTTGAGCCTGTACCTGCAGTCCAACTCAAATCAGCCGTAATGCTTACATCTGTTGCGCTGTTGGCAGGACTCGGATTGCTCGCCTGGCCCGGAGGCGACGGAGCAGCTTCGGTAGTGAAGTTCCAGACATTACCGGTGGTTGTACCAGCCGCATTGACTTCATCGATACGCCAGTAGTAAGTCGTATCATAACTCAATGTTCCGGGGTCAAAGGTCACAGCCGTCTGGTTGCCCTGGAAAGCGCCTGGACTACTGGTGCCGAAATAAACATCATGCGAAGTGGCATCGGTTCCGGCGCTCCAACTCAAAGTTGCAGTAGTGCTCACATCGGTAGCACTGTTGGCCGGGCTCGGAGTGCTTGCCTGTCCTGGAAGAGTCGGGCCGGCAGCACCAGCCTGAACCACAAAACCAATCACAGACTGACGGTTAACATTGGTATGTGAAACTCCGGGGGTCACATTGCTTCCGGTGGCAGAGAGGTAACCACCTATACCGTCAGCAGATGACGGCACCACCTCGATGGCTTCAGTAAAGCCATTGATGGTCGAGTATGTGGCGTCATTACCACAGGTTCCAGCCACTATAGCCATATCACCATCACTTGTTGAAAGCGCCGGCGTTTCTGCCGTGGTGGTTGTAGTTCCTCCGGTGCCGGTAGCTCCGGTAAGAGTAGTCTGATTCACATTTTGCAGGAACACACTTGTGTATGCCGGTGTCGCCGAAGGCGCTGTATTCCATGTAACTACAAAAGTGCTGCTTGTTGCTGCATCAATACCAGCTTCGTCAAGAATGAACGCACAGGTGTATGCACTGTAGCTGTAGTGCATATTTCTTTCAACAACCTTAGTCATTGATTGGCCGCCGTAAGTTACTGAACCCAGGTCACTCGTATCTGTGCTGGATTCAGCGTGAGCGATGAAGATAAGAGCACGGTTTGAACCTGCCTCTTCTGCATGGCTGGTACCAGAAGTCCATGAGCCGATTATTTCTACATCACCGGTTGCAGCTGCTTCAGTCGTAAAGCTCCAGACATTGCCGGTTGTCGTACCGGCAGCATTAATTTCATCTATACGCCAGTAGTAGGTCGTGTCATTAGACATTGAGCCACAGTCAAAAGTAGTCGCCGTCTGGTTACCCTGGAAAGTGCCGGGGCTGCTCGTACCAAAGTACACATCGCGAGATGTTGCACCTGAACCGGCATTCCAGCTAAGGTCGGCATCTACGCTGACATCAGTAGCGCTGTCAGCCGGACTTGGATTTCCGGCCTGGCCCGGAGGCTGTGGTCCGGCAGACTCATACAACTGACTCTGCGGGATTATCTCTTTGGCCTGACTGGCACTTGACCAGCGCAATTCCGCCACGGCTCCGCCGCCATTCTCGTAGTAATCCATCTGGATGTCATATTTAACGTCGCCTGTCAAAGCAATTGTTCCGCTGTGTTCCGTAGGACCCTGGTCGATCCAGGAATCTACTACAAGTTGACTGTCCACCCACAGACGCACTCCATCGTCCGAGGTGGTGTAGAACGTATAGGTCTCAGAGTACAACGGCTCGACCTGGCCGATCCATCGCACCGAGAAGGTATCGGCGCCGATTGATGGGTCGGGTGAACCGCTTCCCCAGTTGAAATTAACGGTCGCATCAACACGGCTTAGCACAAAGCCGGTGAAGTCCATGTTGTCGTAGTAGTCACCCGTCAGCCCCGTTCCAGCACCGGCAGCGACGGTTGTAAAGCTCCAGACTGCACCGGTAGTCGTACCGACGGCGTTTATCTCGTCGATACGCCAGTAATAGGTCGTACTGTTAGCCATCGTTCCGGGTTCATAGGTCGTTGCCGTTTGATTGCCCTGGAACTCGCCTGCATCCGGGGTCGAATCGGTCCCAAAGTACACATCGCTTGAGGTCGAACCGGACCCTGCACTCCAGCTAAGGTCGGCGGTTATACTCACATCCGTAGCGCTGTTAGCCGGGCTTGGATTACTCGCCTGTCCCGGCGGCTGAGGCGCAGCTTCGGTTGTGAAACTCCATACATTGCCGGTTGTCGTACCTTCGGCATTTATTTCATCAATCCGCCAGTAATAGGTCGTGCTGTTGGCCATTGTTCCGGGGTCATACGTCGTAGCCGTCTGGTTGCCCTGGAATGTACCAGGGCTGGTTGTTCCGAAGTAAACATCGCTTGAAGTCGAGCCTGTGCCTGCTGTCCAACTCAGGTCGGCGGTGATGCTTACGTTTGTAGCACTATCGGCAGGACTCGGATTGGTTGCCTGGCCCGGGGGCTGTGGTGCGGCTTCGGTAGTGAAGTTCCAAACCACTCCAGTGGTGGTGCCTTCGGCGTTAATCTCATCGATACGCCAGTAGTACGTGGTATTGTTAGACATTGTTCCAGTGTCAAAAGTCGTTGCCGTCTGGTTACCCTGGAATGAGCCTGGACTGCTTGTGCCGAAGTATACGTCATGCGAAGTCGTACCGGAGCCTGCCGTCCAGCTTAAATCGGAATTAATACTTATGTCCGAAGTACCATTGCCGGGGCTCGGGTTGCTTGCCTGGCCCGGAAGCTGTGGGCCGGCGCCAAATTCGCCAATCGCCTGGGTCGAGACCACGATGTTGTCGAAATAACGCTCCTGCAGCTGGACTGAACCAGTATTCCAGTAATTCTCAAACAGGAGTATGTTTATTGCGTAATCCGTATAAGACTCTACGAAATTCATGCCTGTCTTGCTTGTTTCAAGCTGTCCGTCAATCCAGAACTCCTGTAAACCATTAGACGAACCCGGGTCGTTTAGCTTAACATGTGCTTCTACACAATACCATGTATCACTATGGTCCGTGCGGAATACCGGTGTAAACCCACTCTGGGCGCCAAGCCATGTCATATTGTCAAAATCGTTATAGCCTATACATACCACTTGGCTGCTTGCGTTGACACATCTTACAGGGTCAATTCCAAGAGCATATCCCGTACCCTGCCAAAGATGCGCTATCATTGCCTGCGACCAGTCATTAGAATGGAAAATGGTTGCTCTGGACAGCTTTGCAGGGTTTCCCGTCCAGCCGTTCTCCATCTTGAGATACATCCTGTAGTAAATTTCCCTGAAATCCTCGGTATTTCTGATTCCCTGGTCAAAACTGCTTGGAGTTCTGCCAAATCCCAGTTTCATACCGCCGGCAGTGACTTCACCCTGCTGAAAGATAACTCTCATACCCTTGGAATTATTAAATCCAGCCTCATCTGTGATTACAAAATCGCCTTCATCACTTTCGTATGCAAAGTATCTGCCTTCCCTCACCATAGAAGTTTCATCTTCAAAATCATCACAGAATATCCATTCCGGATGCAGCGTTTCCCAGTTGGTACACTCATCGGACTGGCCTGAAGAGGTCTTGAATGTCCATACATCACCAGTCCACGGACTGGAGGGATTAGAGGTGTCGATTGCATCGATACGCCAGTAATAATAAGTATTAATCGCTAAAGTACCGGGGTCATAGGTGGTAGCAGTCTGGTTACCCATATACTCGCTGTCTGAAGTGGTAGCGGTTTCAACATCGTTAAAATTGGTGCCGAAATAAACATCACTTGAGGTCGAGTCACTACCTGCTGTCCAGCTAAGGTCCTGGTCAGGGTCGATACTTTTGGCTCCATCACGGGGGTTGGGGTTCCGGGCGTATGCAGGGTCAAAACCAGCCAGTACCGCTATCTCGTTCTCGTTCAGGGCATGGTCATAAATGCGTACGTCGTCGACTATCCCATTACAGTGGCGGTAACCGCTTGAGCTGTTGACGTCTTCGGCATTGGCGCCGATGAAAACGCCCCAGTCATTGGTACCGATACTGCCGGTAATGTCGATAAAAGTGTCTTCGGTGGCATCTACATATAGAGATATCCTCGAGCCATTGTAGACGCCGGCGACGTGATGCCACTCGCCGTCAAATACGTTGGCTGAACCTTTAAGACCGTCCCATGACGTTAGGCCGTTAAGGAAAAAACTGACATTACTGGTCCTTGCATTTCTCTGAAGCGACCATGCGCTTTCGCGCCCCTTGGTAACGAAGGACATAAAGTTCGTGGTCGTGTCGCCAGGGTCAAGCTTAAGCCAGACAGCAACGGTGATGCTGGTGGTTATGTCATAATCCGATTCGTTCGGGATTTCGACATAATCATCCAATCCGTCGAAGTCCAGACCGCCATTCAGCTTTCCGGTGACCCACAGAGGTCCGTTGACCGACCCGTCATTTCCGGCAGAGCCTGAATCAACGGCTGTTGAGCCGCCGCCGTCGTCAAGCTTCCACCAGCCGATAAGACCAGCATCAAGTCCGCTGCCGGTCGTAAAGCTCCAGACCGTACCGCTGGTTGTGCCTTGAGCGTTGATCTCATCGATTCGCCAGTAGTAGGTCGTATCGTTGGCCATTGTGCCGGGCTCGAATGTAGTAGCCGTTTGGTTACCCTGGAATTCACCTGAATCCGGTGTCGAATCGGTGCCGAAGTACACATCGCTTGAGGTCGAACCTGAGCCTGCACTCCAGCTCAAATCGGCATCAACGATTACGTCTGTAGCGCTGTCAGCCGGACTTGGATTACTTGCCTGTCCCGGCGGTTGAGGACCTATACCGGCATACATTCCCATACCCTGAGCCGGTGAGCCGCCCTGTAAGTGAAAATCGCCGCCAGGCGCATCAACAAACAAGGGGTCGGCCTCTACTGAATCGGTATCATATCCGTATTCCGCCTGCCATTCTGAAAGAGAAAATTCTCCACCTCCACTGGCCCTGCCGTCGGCTGCAAGATTAAACTTACAGGCTCTATTGGGATTGTAATAGCAATTGTCACTGAATGACAGCGCAGCGACAGTTTCACTATAGAGGCTATCCGTTAACCAATTGTCAATTACAATTGTCCCATTATACAGGCCATATGAGCTTGCTGTATCGTAAACAATATTGTTGCGGTACACAATACCCGTCGGGTCATCTGGGAAATCCTGGTCAACATTTTTGTCGGTAGGATCCAGAAAAAATCCATACGTACCATAAATAGTATTGTACTCGAAAATCTGGTCGGTCTGGTGCGTTCTACCGCCCCAATCCCTGTCGTCTATAGAGACCGCACCTCCGGTAATGAGATTGTGGTGGAAATGGGTATTCGCTGTCCCTGTTCCGAAGTGGAAGAACTTGTGATTATCGAAGGTACAGTTATACACCTGGAAAGTCGAAGTAGGATTTGCCGACGCATGTTTATATTTCAAACCGCCGCCTGACTTGGAATCTGTGATGGGTAGTGTCTGGTAAAAGTCACAATCGTGAAAGATTATATCTCCGGCACAGCTAAACAGCACAGCATTATTACAATTATGCGTCGCCTGTCCGCCGGTATCTGCCGCGGTGCGGTCGTAATTATCATTGAAAACACAGTCATATACTTCCGCGTCGGTGGTTCCGCCGCCAAGTTCCAGTCCTGCAACATTATTGTTATCAACGCCGTCAGTATCGTAGATGTGAGTGTTACTCATCTTAAACCCGATGCCTTCTTGAAAAAGAACACCACGGTCATAACAGTTTTTGATTTCAAGGCCTTCAATCTCCCAGTAATCGCATTGCCAAATCCGGATTCCGGGATTCGCACCTCCTCCGTCCAATACGGGACTGTGACCGGGATAGGCCTTAATATGAAACCAACTGTCGGAACTTCCCCAGTAGCTCCTAAAGGAAGCTATAGTGGTTGGGTATCCACCACCGGGATCAATATATGTATTATGAGTGCCGTTCATAAGGTAAATAGTTTCTCCCGGCTGCAATCGAACCCATCCGGAGGGCCGGTCGAGGTACGAATAGTAATACATGCAGTTTGCAAACGTCTTCCACGGGCTGCCTAAGCTGCCGTCGCCGCTGCTGTCGCTGCCGCTTACCGGGTCGATGTAATAATCGGTGGCAAACGCCGGTGCTGAGAACATACTCAGCACTACAACAAAAGCCA
>CAZIKS010000182.1:0-7690 GCA_964539795.1 uncultured Pirellulales bacterium | reverse complement strand
CGAGTCCACTCTTTCACCCTTTTTATACTTTGTGATTTTGTTTGTGCAGTAATAAAAAAACCGAGTTCGGACAAGGTCGAGCGAATCGACGGTGTCGGCCCGGTTATCTTTATCAAAGCCAGCTTTGTATTTCAAACACAACCGCTTGAAGCGGTGGTGATTTCTTTGGTGCTGGGTTTGCCATATACTTTGCGTCTTTCACCGCAAACCCAGCGAATAAGAAGAGAGAGAGAGCATGTTTATTATTATCACAGCAGAGCTGTGTTACTTTTGTCGCTGGGTTTGGCAACCTTGCTTTAGGTTCATTGTTTTTCGGTTATCAAGCCCAGCTTGGGGTGGGAAAACTCTTTGTGAGCGTATATTTATCACGGCTTATACCAGCCGTGCCTGCTCTCAACAACTTTCAGCAATACGTCGGTAACCTGTCTGACTACTTCGTAACTTTCTCGTGTTTGTATTGACCTTTTTTGTTGTCAGTCGAGGATATTGCTTTTATCGAAGCAATACCTTTGAGTCCCAGAACATTGGCAACGGTTTCTAAAAACAACTCATCACTGGTCTTTTCGGACAACACCGCCGAGACTCCGAGGCTTCGAGCTGAGATTTCCTGAACCCTGTTCCCGGAGTTTACGAAAACTATTGTCGGGATGTCGGGCTTTACAGTTCTTAGTTTCCTCAAAAACTGACCGTTACTCATATCGTCCAGGTCCCATTTGCTGATAACGCTGTCAACTTTTTCATTTTTTAAAGAGCGAGCAACTTCAGCGCCGAGCTGCATTGTTATCAATCGAATGGGCAATTCCCGCAAGGCTTCGTTTCTTCCGTTGAGGCCTACAGTTAATACGTTAGCTTGTACGAGAACTATCATTTGATTTCCTGTTTGTTACACCTGCATCCTGTTGCACTAAATTTATCACTGTCACGACAAAGTCGTGCTGAATTCGTGCTGGGTTTATTGTAGGTTTTGCGTCAACCATTGCAAACCCAGCGAAGAAGAGGAGAGAGTATTCCTTTATCATAATCACGGTTAAACCGTGCAGATATCGTGCTGGGTTTATTGTAGGTTTTGCGTCAGCCATTGCATACAAACCCAGCGAAGAAGAGGAGAGAGTATTCTATTTATAATCACGGCCAGGCCGTGCTTAATTTCGTGCTGGGTTTGGCAACCTCACTTTAGGTTATCCGTTTTTTGGGTTATCAAGCCCAGCTTGGGGGGGGAAAACTCTTCGTGAGCATTTATTTTTATCATGACCTTATTAGGTCATGCTTGCTCTTGCCACTATAATTTTTTAAAGAGCCAACATCCTGATTTTCTTCGTCTTTAGTTGCCTGACTCTGCTGCACTAAACATAATAGCGAAGTGTGTGCCAAAGTTTTATCCGGCGACAAATTTTTTTTAACTACTTTTTATAGCAGTACTTATGTGTTACATATTTTTATCGGCTTTGGAAGCTGTTGGAAGTGGTGCGACTATTATGGTTGCTAAGGTAGTGTATTTATTGCTGTAAGTTATTGAGAGCAGGTTTGTTAAAAAAAATCGGCCGTTTTGGTTGCTGCTGACCAAAACGGCCGTTAATTTCAAGGTTAAAAACAAAAGTCGAAATAACAAAAACGGATTTTATGTGCGTAAAACCATAAGCTAAAAATCAGCCGTTGACGTTTTCCTTTTTAAAGGGGATATTATATTTTTCAATCATGCGATTTAGTTTGCGACGTTCAATGCCGAGAATTTTAGCGGCAGCCAGTTTTCGGCCTTTGGTAAACTCGAGGGTCTGAGTAACAATCTTGCGCTTAACGTCGTCAAGAGTGGGCAATTCGTGCTTTGGATAAGCGTGTGAATCGGCAATAATAATTTCAAACGGCAATGCAGCGGGTTTAATTTCCCTGCCCGGGGTCAAAACATAGGCTCTTTCGATAGCGTTTGCCAGTTCCCTTACATTGCCGGGCCAGGCATAATTCAAGATAAGTTTTTTAGCCGTGTCACTGAGGGTCTTTGACGGCTCGGAATAAAAGGCGGCCTGGTTCGCCAGGAAATATTGAGCTAACGGCATAATGTCTTCTTTGCGCTGGCGAAGCGGCGGTACTTCAAGGTCAATGACATTAAGGCGATAATACAAATCTGCCCGAAAAGTACCTTCCTTGACCATTTCCTGGAGATTGCAGTTGCTTGCACAGAGGACCCTGACGTCAATGTGAAAAGCTTTTGTCGAGCCAAGAGGCGTTACGGCTTCTTCCTGCAGCACTCGCAGTAGTTTGGCCTGCAGTTCAAGTGGAATTTCGCTTATTTCATCGAGAAAGATTGTTCCGCCATCAGCGGCCCTGAAAAAGCCCAGCGTATTGTCAACGGCGCCGGTAAATGCGCCTTTTGTATGACCGAACAACTGGCTTTCAAACAACTGACCTGTGAGGGTGGTACAATCGACAGGTACAAAAATCCTGTCGGCTCGGTTGCTTGCATTGTGTATTTGCCGTGCAACCATCTCTTTGCCCACGCCGGTTTCGCCGGTTATTATTATAGAGCACTTTCGCGAAGCAAGGGCTTCTATCATTTCTACAATGGATTTAAATGCGGCGGATTTTCCGATGAAGTCACTATTGCTGTTTCTAACCGGGTGCATTCGGTTAGAGTTCTGCCCCAGAGACCTGCTTCTCAAAACTCCATTTCCACTTTCTTGTGTGGACTCTCTCTCGAAATTCTTTCTCATCTTATTAACGTCACAAACTCTCTTCTTGGGTACGAATACAGAAGAATCTTAACAGCTAAGAGTATTACACAACTTTAGCTCTTTCATAAGTGAGATACAGCCCCAGAGGCATGGCTGACAACAGCCTTTTCGTCTCACCCTTCTTCCAACTACCAATTATACGAATTAAAGGAAAAAAGTCAAGAAAAATTATCGGACGTAGGCAATTTTTGCAGATTTTTTTGAAAAATAGGCCGAAAATGCTGCAAAATCTTTTTTTTGGGCCAAAAGTGGGCTTTAGAACGTTAATAGGCTGTAAGGTATCCGGTGTTATTAGCGGCAAAATAATTGCAGCAATAATATAGATTGGATATATTAACAGAAATAGAAAGAAGGAGCGTAGCTGAGCAGGTTTAATTGGAAATAGGCATTAGATAGTGTATTTATGATTGGAGGATGGATAAATGAGAAGAAGTCCATTGGTATTTTCATCAGTTCTGGCTTGTCTTTTATCTATTGAATTGGTAATTCTTGTCGGCTGCTCCAGTGAAAACCACACGCCCGGCAGAAAGGCGAAGGAATCGAGACTAATTTACAGTGAACGGAAAGAGATTGGCGAGAAATATGAGGTTCGTGTCGAAAAGGACATTTCTTATGGGCCGGGCAGCTACGAAAAGTTCGATTTGTACACGCCAGCCATTGCGACCTCAAAACAGCGATTCCCAGGTGTAGTTATTATCCACGGTGGTGGGTGGGTAGGAGGTGATAAAGGGCGGGAAC
The DNA here is from genome assembly GCA_964539795.1 of uncultured Pirellulales bacterium. Taxonomy (GTDB): domain Bacteria; phylum Planctomycetota; class Phycisphaerae; order Sedimentisphaerales; family Anaerobacaceae; genus CAZTKW01. The sequence continues at coordinate 4,226 of CAZIKS010000182.1, read as the reverse complement.
GTGAGCAAAATATCGGAAATACGCTGGCTGAGAAAGGCTATGTTTGTATCAGCGTCAACTATCTTCTTGCTGAAGAGGGAAAAACCTCCTGGCCCGTAAATATCTATAATTGCAAAACAGCGGTTCAGTTTTTGCGAAAAAATGCTGACCTTTATAATGTTGATGCCGACCATATTGGTGTTATTGGAGGTTCGGCTGGCGGCCATTTGTCGGCCATGGTGGGATTAACCGGGTCTGAAGCCGGACTTGAACCTACAGGACAGTACAAAGGTGTTTCCAGTAGGGTTCAGGCGGTAGTGCCTCTATATGGAGTTCATAATCTGGCCACTTTTACTAAAACCGACAATCTCGAAAAATTCCTGGGCGCAGCTAAAAATAAAAATCCCGCTCTGTGGGCTCTGGCATCACCGGTGAATCATATCAATGGCGACGACCCGCCGTTTCTTATAATTCACGGAACAGCGGACTCACTTGTTCCTGTTCAGCAGTCAGTTGAGCTGCATGAAAAACTCCGGGAAAATGGGATTGACAGCCAGCTTGTAATTGTCGAAGGTGCTCCGCATTCTTTTCATTTACAGCCTGAGCAGCAGGACCTGCGGCCGTTAGTGCTTGCTTTTTTTGGTAAAAATCTTAAGGCAAAACCGGTTTTGTCTAAGCCGCTTCCGTAGAAAAAGGTTTGAGGAACAGGTGTTTTCAAACATCGTTTGATAATTTGCACCTTATTACTGTTTTTTATCTGAGTTGGACTTTTTATCAATTAATCTTGTAAATATTATATTTTTCTGCGAAACCCACCTGCTTGAAGTCTTTCTCTGGGCATTTTAGTCTTATCCAGCCAAATGTCCAAAAAAGTAAAAAATAGCTTTTAACAGTATTATAAACGTGGTTTTGGATGTATGATTTGACTTTTTGGCAAATTAAACTATACTTAAGTAGCCACCCTCTAATAAGATATTTAGGACGGTCGGTCTGCAATTATATTTTTTTACCAGTTTGGGGTGTTTTTTTTATGTCGTGATATATTTATAAGGAATTTGCGGTATTATATATGGCAGGAAGATTTGACCAGGCAATAATCAACCAGGTTCAACAGGCCAGCGACATCGTTGACGTGGTAAGCGAGCATTTAAACCTTGTGAAAAAAGGCAGGGAGATGGTGGGTTTATGCCCATTTCATGAAGACCATCGGCCGAGCTTTTACGTCAATGATACCAAGCAGATATTCAAGTGTTTTGCCTGTGGCGCCGGGGGCAGCGTTTTTACATTTATTCAGATGCGTGAGAATTTGACATTTCCGCAGGCAATAGAAAGACTGGCTGAGCGTGCGGGCATTGAATTGCCGGCGGAGAGACAAAGAACGAGGGTTGAGAGCCGAGAAACAATCGACCCGAGCAGGCTTGCAAAGGCCAATGCGTGGACATGCAAATATTTTCAGAAAAATCTCAACGATAAACAAAAGGGTAAAGAGGCTCGTAATTATATCGCCGAAAGGCAAATAACACCGGAGAGTACAGAAAAATGGCAGCTTGGTCTGGCTGTTTCAGATGATGCTCTGGTCAAAGAGGCAAAAGCTCAAAAAGCTTCTATGGATTTGCTGGTAAAAGCAGGCCTGGTGACAGGGCAAAATCATGACAAGTTCGTGAACAGGCTGATATTTCCAATAACTGATATAACAGGCAGGGTGATAGGTTTCGGGGGGCGGACGCTTGATGGGGCCGATGCCAAGTATATAAATTCGCCGACCACGGTTTTGTTTGATAAAAGCAATTCGATGTACGGCCTTGAGCTGGCCCGGCGGCAAATAGCAGCCTGCGGTGTTGCGATTGTCGTCGAGGGCTATACTGACTGCATAATGGCCCATCAATTCGGCTGCTGCAATGTTGTTGCGACGTTGGGGACGAGTTTTACCGATGGTCACGGACGTATCCTGCGGCGATATGCAAAAAAAGTGGTTTTAATCTTTGACAGTGACACAGCAGGTATCGAAGCAGCCAACAGGGCTCTGGAGGTTTGCCTTTCCCAGCGTATAGATATTAAACTGGCTTCGGTACCGGAAGGAAAAGACCCGTGTGATTTTCTCCTGAGCGCCGGCAAAGAAAGTTTTGACAGACTTGTTAATGAGGCCGTGGATGTTTTTAAGTTCAAATGGGACAGATTGATAGAAAGTTTCGGCGGTGAAGATACTCTTGTCGATAACAAAGCAGCCATTGAAGAGTTTCTCAATACAATAGCCGTGAGTTTGCGAGCAGGCAGTCTGAGCGCAATAGACAGAGGTTTGATAGTGAACCGTCTTTCGAAGATTATTGGTCTTGGCAGTAAAGAGATAAATGCCGAATTAGGCAGGAAACTGGCAAGGGCTCAAAGGGGTTCAAGCTATGCTGTTAACAATCAGAAAGTGGTTAGCTTGGATTTGGGAGAAGGCCTTTCCGCTACGGCTCAGCGTGAAATCCTGGAAGTCTTGCTTAATGAGCCGCAACTGTTTAAGACCGTACAAAAGAAAATTACTCCCGACAACTTTGATGTTCCGATATTAAGGCGAACAGCAGTTATACTGTTTGAAACACTGTGTGCCAACCCTAAAGCATCTCTATCTGAAATACTGGCCAAAACAGAATCTGCGGAAGTTAGTAGTATTATTGTGGAACTGGCGCAGGCCGGAGAAGAAAAAGGTAATTTTCAGGTTCGTTTGACCGGGGCCCTGGATGCAATGGGGCGGATAGTCCGACAGAAAAAAGGCAGTGAGATAAAAGCGATAGAAGACCAGAGAAAGTTTCTCAGGAGTGTGTATAAAAATACGGCAAAACAAAATCCGTACAATGTGGGTATGACTTAATTATTGATAATTGATTAACGCATAATAATCGGTAACACAGTAGGCACTAAGTTACAAATTACTTAAGGGTGGCAAACGTGGCAAAAAAGAGGAAGGCAAGAGCAAAACAAGCAGAAGTCGAGACCGAACAAGACCATAGCGAGGATGAATCTCAGAATCCTAAAGCGGCCCAAAAACCCAAAGTCAGCGCCGAGCAGCAGATAAAAGCAATTATCGAGAAGGGCAGAAAAAAAGGATTTCTCACTTATGAAGAAATGAACAAAGAACTTCCGGAGGAAGCTGCAACTCCAGCTCGTCTTGACAGCTTATTAGCGACACTGGATGAAATGGGAATCAGGCTTGTTGATGAAACCGACATGGAAAAGCACGAGGAAGATGAATTTGAAGATTCAGGGACGTCATTGGATACAGACGAAGCAAAGCAACTCAAAGAAGATGAAGAACTGGAAAAGCAACTGGTTGGTGCCGAGGTGGCCCATCGCATTGATGACCCGATAAGAATGTATTTGACCCAGATGGGTGAGATATCACTGCTTTCAAGAAAGGATGAAATTTCACTGGCGCGCAAAATAGAGTTAGCGCGTATGAGCTTTAGGAGAAGAATGCTGGAAAGCGATTATAGTGCCAGAAGCGCCGTGAGCATACTGCAGCAGGTCCAGGAGGGCACTTTGTCGTTCGATAGAACTATGAAGATAAGCACCGCCGAAAACCTTGTAAGAGGTGTTATCAAAAAACGGCTTCCGGTGAACATTAAAACAGTAAATAAGCTGCTGAAAATCAACCAGAATTTGTTTAGCAAATCTCTGGAGAGCAAAGATGTGGCTGCTAATAGAGCTGTACTGAAACGCATATACAGAAACAGGCGTAAAATTGCAACTCTGCTGGAAGAGCTTAGTTTGCGAACGAGCAGAATTCAACCAATGAAGAACAAACTGCATGGTATCTGCCAGAAGATGCACCATTTAGAGAGGATTATCACCGGCGGTGTCACTCAGGAATATATGGCTGAAGATATTGAAGCGGTAAAGCAGGAAGTAGCCGGCCTGAAGGAATTGGTGGTTGATACGCCGACTCAACTCACTAAAAGACTCCGAGCCATCGACAGGGTCTTCGGTCAATACGAGGAAACCAAACGCACACTCTCCAGTGCAAACCTCAGACTGGTGGTTTCAATTGCCAAGAAATATCGCAATCGCGGCCTCAGTTTCCTTGATATTATTCAGGAAGGCAACACGGGTCTGATGAGAGCGGTGGACAAGTATGAGTACCGTCGGGGATATAAATTCAGCACTTACGCCACATGGTGGATTCGCCAGGCAATCACCCGGGCTATTGCCGACCACGCACGGACAATCCGCATTCCGGTGCATATGATAGAAAAGATGAGCCGGCT
>CAZIKS010000181.1:6236-7803 GCA_964539795.1 uncultured Pirellulales bacterium | reverse complement strand
AGATTAAAAAGTTAAACCCGAATTGGGAGAATAAATTATATTTTCCATTAAGATTAAAGAGAGGTAGGAAGTGAAGCTCTTTGTTGCCTCTACTGGTAGATGCGGCACTACTTTTATGTGTAATATGTTGAATAGATTAACCAATTTGAATGTTTATCACGAGCCACGCCCGAAGTTTGTTAGAGAATTGATGAGAAAAATAAACAATAACGAGGGGCCGGTAACTGATGAGGAATTTGAAATAGCATACCAAGAAAAAATATCCCAAATTGCAGGAGATATAGACGAGAATGGTAATTATGCAGAAACAAGTTTTGCGTTTATTAAATCTTACGTGGATATTGTTTTGGATAATTTTGATAATGATGATATCTATTGTATTTATTTACATAGAAATGTTATAGACACTCTTATGAGCTATGTGCTTATATGTCGTGGAAGAGCTGTAATGAATACTTGCTTGCAACCGCGTTATAAAAAGAATATATTAAAAACTACTCCTGGCTTAGATGCATTTACTACCTGGATATGGCACTGGTTTGAAGTGAGGGAAAGATTTTATCATTATAAAGATAGATTTGCAAAGACTTGGGATTTTGATTTTAAGAATATAAATGATGCAGACGAATGGCTAAAAATGCTCAATCATTTTGGAATTAAGGTCAAATCTAAGTACATTGATATGAAAAAATTGCCGCAGATGCCTGAGGATTTGAGCGGGAATTTAACTGTGCAAACTAAACATTTTAGATATACTTGTAGAGAGCCAGTAAGATTAGAACTACTAGGTATAAAGGATGACTCAGCGGGCGCCATTATGGACTATGTTATGGAGAATTGGAAATGAAGCTTTTCGTAGCTTCTACCGGTAGATGTGGAACTACTTTTATGTACAAGGTACTTAATGCGTTGACTGATTTAACAGTGTTCCATGAGCCTCGTCCCAAGTTTAAAACGTCTCGTCTTTGTGCAAGAATAAATAATGACATTGGCGCCACAGATGAAGAATTTGAGGCGGCTTGTTTGGAGAAAATTACTCAAATAGAAAGAGATACAGATGAAAGCGGTAACTATGTAGAAACTAGTCATTATTTTATAAAATCTTACGTGGATCTTATCCTGGATAATTTCGACGATGTTTATTGTATTTACTTGCATAGAAATCCAATTGAAGTACTAGGCAGTTGGACGCTAATGGTTGCAAAGCAGTTGCATACATCTCTTGAACCACATCTAGAACCCCATTATAAAAAGAATTTATTAAGAATTCCAGATGGTGGATTAGACGTTTATTCTACCATTCTATGGAATTGGTTTGAGGTTCACGCTAGATTTCTTCATTATAAAGATAGATTTGTAAAGACTTTTGACTTTGATTTTAAGAATATAAATGATACAGACACCTGGAAAAAAATGTTAGATCACTTTGAGATTGAGCTTAAACCAGAGTATGCTAATATGACGTCACTTCCTGATGTATTTAAGTATACGAGTAGAACTCCATTAAAGCTAGAATTGGGTGGGTTAAAAAATTCTTCATTTGAAGAAGTTATGAAATTTGTAATGA
>CAZIKS010000181.1:0-6136 GCA_964539795.1 uncultured Pirellulales bacterium | reverse complement strand
GAAAAAGATTTTAATAACTGGATGATTTTACAGGATGCTGATGAGGTTTATGATAAAGAGAAATTTATTCGCTTTATTGAATACTTACAAGCGGCTAAAACTATTACAAAAGTATTTTCAGTTAGCAGCATCAGCTTTTGGAGAGACATAAATCATTGTATAACTGGTGGTCAGTGGTCTGCTCCTAGAGCTTGCAGTGCTTGGCGATTGATTCCTCAAATTCAACAGCTGGCATATAATGTTATTGGAACTATTAAGGATAATGGATTTCGTGATAATTGGCGCACGCTATACGAGCATAAGAGAGTGCCAATACCATCTAATGAAGTATTTTTTTATCATTATGGACATGTTTTATCTTATGAAAGAGCGGCGTTTAAGCAGAGATATATGGTTGAACAGGGATGGTATGCAAAATCTGGATATGAAAAAACTGATTGGAAGAGATATGAAATAGAGGAATTTATTCCATTATGGAATAAAAAAACCAATATACCAGGATGCGTGGAATTTACTGGTAAGCATCCAGCTACTATGTTACCAGTACTTGATAATTTGAAAGATATATGGAAGGAAAAGAAATGATAAATCGAGATAAAATAATGAAAGAATTTATCCCGGATATTTTTGATTATAAGACAGCTCTTTATATAGGGGCAAGCAGAAGACGTCAAGCATTTTCGCATGAGCTTAAAGAGTATGGATATTCAATAGATTGTTTAGAGATTTGGCCGAAAAATTTTGTATATCTTAATAAACATTGTTCTGAGTTATTTGATAGTGTTATACTCGGAGATGTTAAAAATTGTGATACGTTGATTCATGGGACATATGATATTGCAGTTTGGTGGCAGGGACCGGAGCATATTGCAAAAGAGGATCTTGTCGAAACATTAGATAAATTATTAAATTTGGTATCTGAATTTGTGGTGATATCCTGTCCGTGGGGTATTTGGCCACAAGGTGCTTTTGGTGGAAATCCTTATGAAGAACATAAAGCTTCGTTATATCCCGAAGATTTCAAAAAACTTGGGTGGGAAGTTCGTCCGGTCGGTGAAGAAGATGGACGGCATTCTTGTATAATTGCGTGGAAAAGGAGAAGTAAATGAGTGAATCAATTTTAGAGTTAAAAGGTAGGCATGAAGTGGAATTACTTAATCCAGAGGTAAAGGATAAGCAATCTTATGATACGGTGAAATGTACGACTGATGCGCTTTTAAGAACTGGATATAAAGGACATGGACCGGCATTAACTAAGATGTGTTATATGGCGAAGAAGAAACTTATTATTAAGTGGAAAATTGACAAAGATTATCTTCATGATGCTGCAGAATGTGGTCTAGGACAAAACCAAAGAATTGATAAAAATGGATTGTTTTCTACTTCTGCATTAAGAATAGAGCGAACTCTTGAAAATGATGCATTCCAAATCGTTTCAAATAAGACTGCAGATGACCCTAGATTTGAAATTATTACAGCTGAACGTATGCCATATTATGTTCTTGAAGAAGGTATCGAACCATATGATTATCCATATCATTCTATAGTTTCAATTCCGGTATCCTATTACGAGAATAATTATTTTAGAATTATTAAAGAATGCAAAGCAAGACCGGGCGGGTGGCAAAAAGAAGCTCCTTGTATTGAGCGCGCAAAGAATTTTATTGATTGGAAGTATCGCCCCGTTCAATTTTGTTTAGTTTGTCGACGCCAGCATGGTGGATCTCATAGAACTTATATGGCAAAATTAATGAACTTAAAGAGGTTAGACGTAATGACTTTTGTATGTTGGTGGAGAGATGTATCGTTTGATACCTCATTATTGTACGACTGGGGATTTAGAAGCTGGAAATAAAAAGGAGATTTTATGAATTATATAGTAATAGTTTCGGATGGATTGCGGGCTGATTTTGGTTATAAACACATGCCTAAAACCCGCGAATTTTTCGAAAAATATGGTGGCTATAAGTTTACCAATTGCTATTCTGCAACGAATTGGACAATTGCTTCATTGATGAGTATTCATACTGGAATGCTTCCATCTAATAATGGGCTTTGGGATATCAGTTATGGTATGCATGTGGCGAGATTAAGTGGTAGAGGATGCTTGGCATTTAAAGCTGTTAATTGTGAAGATGAGGATTTTATGTTGGCAAAGATGAAGGCGCTTGGGTATACAATACAATATTTAGGCGTAAAAAGAATGTGGGCATTTATGAAACAAACTGTTAATCATTTATATGATATTAATGATTATTATACTTGGCAATTTATGCATTTAGATACTTGGCAAAAAGCAGAATATAAGGAGCCATTTTTCTTATTTTCTTATACCACTGATGGCGGTCATGATCCTTACGGCGTAACAGAGCGCGGTACTAAAAAAGTTAAAGGTAAGGATATGTATAATGGGCAATCTAAAACTGCTTTCTTTGGAAGATTTATTGGCCGTAATAGGTCCGCTTTTCCTAAGGAAAGAGTATATAAATTAATGGCCGGCCAGGTAAGGCAATATGATGACAAAATGGGTGAGTTTTATAAATGGTTTGTTGATAGTGGGCTGTATAAAAATACGGCTTTAATATTTACGTCAGATCATGGTGAAAGTCTCTGGGAACATTCATTAATTAATGGACATGCGATGAGTTTATATGAAGAGGAAATTAATGTTCCATTATATTTATACTATCCTGCAGGTGATGAATATTTTCCTGTTGGATTACATGAAAAATCTTATCCAGTATCTTTGGTAGATATTATGCCAACGGTTATGAACGTTGATGAAATTCATGATGGCGTTCATTTGCTTAAACCACAAAAAGACCGCCCAATATTTTCTGAATTTACAAGATATATTCATGATAGAAATATTAAAAATGAGCCTATTGTTAATGCCTCTCCTCAAGATTTTATTCGTACGGTACGACTTGGGAAGTATAAGTTAGTTTATAGTCGGGATATAAATGGGAAAGTAAATATAGCATTATTTGATTTATCTATTGGAACTGAGGCTGATCAAAGCCCATGTTATGATGACAAGATGAAGCAAAAATTGTATGATATTTTAATCGACCAGTACAATATAACTCCCGATATGATAGCATATAAAGGAAGATTAGAAGAAGTAATAAAAATGGAAAATGCTAGTGTTAAACTACGGATAGAGATGAAGAAAAAAAAGAAGCAGAAATAATGAAGAATTGGATATTTATTTTTACTGATGGTTGTAGGGCTGATATTATAAATGATTCAGAGAATACTCCATATTTACATAGTTTTATGGATGAGTTTGGTGGGTATAAATTTACTGAAGCTTATTCGCCGGCTACTTGGACATGGGCATCACTAAATTCTGTATTTACCGGATGGCTACCATCAAAACATGGTTGCTCAGATATTACTTTTGAACGGCATGATGCAATTTTTAAACGATCACCTGGATGTTTTGGCGGGCAAAATTGCAATAAAGAAGATTATTTTACAACTGAATTAGGGCGGCAAGGGTATAATAGAATTACTTGGCAGAACCCTAGAGCACATGGACAAATTACGTCTGCTAAGCAGATTGAATTTGATAAGTGGATTCTTTCTGATTTTGATTATGACTGGTACAGATTCAGAGTTCAAGGAATGATCAGAGAGCCAATAGTGAAACCATTCTTTTATTTTATAGAGATGTACGAAGCCGGGCATGCCCCATTTGGTCCATTACCTTGCACTTCTAGAGAGGTATATAATGCGGCTCTTGCTACCGGAAAATTTCCAACAGAACAGGAAGCCAGGACAGACTCAGTAAAATGGTCGAATGAAAACTTGGTTAACTTGGTAAAAACTCAGGCTCAATATTGGGATAAAACTCAACTGCATAATTTTTTCTTTCCTTGGTTTGTTCAAAATGAGTTATATAAAGATACGGCATTTTTAATATTTGCAGATCATGGAATAGCATTAAGGGATGAAAATCGTTGGGTTGGTCATGGATTAAATTGTTATGAAGAGATAACGCATGTGCCACTTTGGGTATATATGCCTGGATATGGTAGAGGTTTAAAAGAGATAAATAATTTAGTTTCGATAGTCGATATTGCCCCAACAATTATGGATAAAGATAAAATTGAAGACGGGGTTAATTTGTTTATGCATACCAAAGATAGGGCGGTATATTTGGAACATGAACGGTGGGGAATAGCTGCGAAAGATATGGATAAGGAATATTCTGCTGACCAGCCTCCAGCAGTAATAATTAAAGGAGTGAGATGGAAAACCTATAAATTACTTAGGTTAAAACATAAATCTGGTGAGGTAGATTTTGAGCTTTACAATTTTTCAAAGATAAGAAGAGAGAATGAGTCCACTCAGATTTATGATGAAAGTATATTAAAGGAAGGAGTCGGATTACTGAAAAAACAGTATCCTGACATGACTTTTTAAAGGAGACGTTATGCTTGAAACAAAAATGCGTTCTAGCGTGAAAAGTATTATTTGGAGGATTCTTGGAGTGATTATCCTCGCAACAATTACTTATGCTTATACTAGACAATGGATTCAAACTGGGATAATAACCGTTTTGCATCATGGAATTTTTCTGTTTGTATTTTATGCGCATGAGAGATTGTGGTTGAAAATAAAGAGGATTCATAATCTTACAACAAGATCGATTCTCAAAATGCTTACATATGAGACCTTATGTGGAAATATAATTTTGGGTAGTATCACTTATTTAGTCACAGGAAATTGGAAACAGGTGACGGCGATAACACTGACGTATATTGGGATTAAACACATTACCTACATTTTTAATGAATTCGTGTGGGATAAAATAAAGGTAGGTGTGAAATGATAGCTATATACGCATATGTGTGTGCGGATCTAATCCATAGAGGTCATTTAGAGCATTTGAAGAATTGTAAAGCTTTGGGTGATAAATTGATTGTTGGAGTGCTGACAGATGAAGCAATTATGGAGAAGAAGGAGAGGCCAATTATGTCATTCAATGAACGGGTTGATCTAGTTCGATCATTTGAGTTTGTAGACGCAGTTGTGCCACAGGCTACTTATTCGCCAGAAAAGAATGCATATGAAATACGACCCGATATTGTGATAGAAAGCAACAGCCACTCAGCTATGCTAGTCGATAGTGTAAGAAATTTATGTAAGAAAATAGGAGCGCGATTAATAATTATGCCGTACTATCCTGGGCATAGTTCTTCCGGGGTTAAGGAGAAAATAATTAAAGAGGATAAAAAAAGATGAAAAAGATTTTAGCTTTTATATTTGCTTTGATTATGTTGACTGGATTTGCTCAATCACAAGAAACGATTCAGACATGGATCTCATTAAATTTTAGTATCAAAGGAGATATAAAAGCATTTTCTTATAGGCATGAGATGAGATACGAAGAGGGTTTTAAGTACTTAGCTTTGGACCATTTTGATTTTGCTCATAGATTAACTGATCGATTTACGGCTAGTGTTTCGCTGAGAGGTATATCTACGAATGGTACTAGAGAGTGGCGTCCTATGTTGAATTTAATGGCAAAATTTAGTGGAGTGAGTAATAGGATAAGGTTAACTTATAAAAGTGCTTCTAAGCGGCTTAGAATGCGAAATAAGACCGTATTTAATGCCAGTCCGGCATGGTTTGCTCATGAAATCTTTATTGAAGAAGGAAAAATATTTAGAAGTAGGTATTATGTGGGTTTAGTTGTTGGAAATAAACTAAGGGTAAAGCCGTTTGTATTGCGTCAGAATACTTATGGAAGCGGTCAGTGGATTTATGGAGTTGATATTTCATTTGGATTTTAAAATGGTAATTATTGACAAAAAGAAATACAGAAACAGAAAAAGAGGTGTAATATTTGTTGGTGAAATTTGCGAGTTTTTTCATCCAAAATTTAAAAACAAGCATGGGGTAGATGTAGCCATCTGCCCCATCACAAAAATAGAGTGTGAAAAACCGGTAGCAGACAATCCGGATTTGTGTCAAATACGATTAAAGGAAGTGCGCAAAAATGAATAATTTAAGAGGAAAAAAGATTGTAATAACTGGTGGAAATGGGTTTCTTGGAAGATATGTTATAGAAAAATTTGCTAAAGAACTTGAAAAAGAAAATACTAGAATAATTAGTTTAAATAAA
>CAZIKS010000180.1:0-7836 GCA_964539795.1 uncultured Pirellulales bacterium | reverse complement strand
TAACCAGGGCGACAATATGCTCCAGGCAGAAGGAGCAATAGACAGTAAAGTGGCGGTTCTGGGTGTTCAGGCCAGGTGGCCTGTTGCTATTAAGACTATGGGTAAGAAGGCACGTGTTTATATCAACCGTAAAGACAATTTCACCCAGATTCCCCAGTTCCTTCAAGGTCTGCGATACACGCTGCACCATCGCAGGAGAATCATAAACATCTCCTGTCGTATGAAGACTTCGGGACGGATATATCTGTGCCTCTTTGGAGACAAAACACCAAAGAGTATCGGCCAGTATGGCGATTGGAAAAAGTGTGGCACAATGCAGGGGCCTAGCTTTCAGGGAAAGAACAGGTGGACGATTTACCAGGCAGATGTCAAAGCCGGCCAAATACTGACTTTCTCGAGAGACGACAAAATGGGCCTCACAATAGCGGCGAAAAAAATTACAAAAGACAAAACGAGACCTCTGCCCAAAATGCCGCCAAGTGTCGAAGTGTATCACTCTACTGTTGGCAAATCTGTGGAGAATCGCCCCATCAAGTATCTTGTTTTTGGCCAGGGTAGTGATGTTGTATTTATCCTGGCAACAATACACGGCGATGAGTATGTCGGCACACCTCTCCTTCATCGTCTGGCTGTATATCTGCAGGAACACCAATATCTGCTACAGGGTCGTAAGGTCATACTTTTGCCGAATGCTAATCCGGACGGTATGGCCCATTTTGACCATTTTAATGCTAATGGTGTAGATCTAAACCGTAATTTTGATTCGAAAAATCGACGCAATGGCGGTAGAAATGGGCGAAGCGCTTTGTCCGAGCCGGAAGCCGTTGCTATTCATAAGATTATTAAGAATTATTCCCCCGACCGAGTCGTCAGTATCCATCAGATGATGGGCTGGCAAATCGACAGCAAGAAAGGCCCCGGAATGGTTGACCACGAGGGACCCGCAGAGCAACTGGCTAAACGTATGTCGGACCATTGCAGGTTGCCTGCTGAAATATTTGGCACACAGCGTGGCTCGCTCGGTGCCTATGTTGGTGATGACCTCGGAATTCCGATTATAACTCTTGAAATACCTAAGTTTGATTATGGATTAACTTTGGACCAACTCTGGGAAAAGTACGCAAATGCACTCATTGCAGTAATTGTATATCCGGAAAAAGTAAACTCAGTTCAACCTGAAAATAAAATAAAAAAGACCAGTCAATTTTCTCCCGTATTAAAATGAATAAACAGAGGATTGTAGAAGAGCTTTTGGCATTGCTTGAGCAAAGCGGCGTTACAATACGCTCAGAGCCGCTCGCCGGAAGCGGCGGGGGGCTTTGCACGATAAAAGGTGAAAAAATCTTTTTCGTTGATACACAGGCTTCACCGGCTGAAATGGCCGCTGTTTGTGCCGATGCGGTTTCAAAAGTCGTGGACGTCGAAGCTCTTTATATCAGGCCGGAAGTCAGGCAATTCATCGAAAATCATATTGAAAACCAATAATGAAAGGTGCTGAATAAAATGCCCGCAAAAAAAATAGCTATTATGGTTGACCAAATGTATCAGGTCCTTGAAGTATGGTACCCTTACTATCGTTTGCGAGAAGAAGGCATGCACGTTGATTTTGTCGCAGCCGAGTCGAAGAAAGAATACCCTTCGAAAGAGGGTTACCCCTGTCTCTCCACCGTTTCATCCGGACAGGTCGCCGCCGATGATTATGATTGTATGATTGTACCTGGTGGCTTCGCTCCCGACTTTATGCGCAGGAGCAATGACGTCATAAATTTCGCCAATGATATGGTAAACGCCGGAAAAATCATAGCCGCTATCTGTCACGGCGGATGGCTACTGTGCAGCACAAAAATTTACAAAGGCAAAAAGGCTACCTGCTTTATGGCTATTAAAGACGACATTATAAACTCCGGGGCACAATACGTTGACGCCGAATGTGTTGTCGATGGAAACTTAATCACGTCTCGAAAACCCGACGACCTGCCGGCATTCTGCAAGGCAGTGCTGCAGGCCCTGAGAGGGTAGGGGGGTACCGCCGCAGATGACACCAAGACAACGGATATTGACGGCTATCGCTCATAAAGAACCCGACCGTGTGCCCGTGGACCTCGGTTCCACCGCCAGCTCCGGCATCTCGGCCATTGCCTATAGCAATCTGAAGAAACATCTTTCAATACATACCGGCCACACGCGTATCTATGATGTAGTCCAGCAGCTTGCCCAGCCCGAAGACGACATCCTTGACAGGTTCGGAATTGACGTAGTCGATATCGGTCGAATGTTCAATGCCGCCGACGAAGACTGGTATGACATCACTATGCCCAACGGCCACACCGCTCAGTACCCTGCCTGGTTCACCCCTGTACGCTGCGATGATGGCGCCTGGGAGGTCTTCACTGAAGACGGCACAAAAATCGCCAGAATGCCTCCCACAGGCACTTTCTTCGACCAGACCTGTTTTCCGTATCTCGATGGTTTCCCCGACGACTACAATAGCCTTTCGCAGGACATGGACAAGGTCCTCTGGTCTGCGATGACCCGCAGCCCCTGGGACAACGCCTCTATGCCCGATTTCTGGCAGCAATTGAGACAGCGGACCCTAAAGTTGCGAGAACAATCCGACAGGGCCCTGATGGTTGCCTGTGGCTGCAATCTCTTCGAAGGTGGCTCAATACTCCGCCGAATGGACAACTTTTTGATGGATTTGTGTACCGCCCCCCGCGAAGTTGAAAAACTGCTCAATGCCCTTGTCGAGCGGAATATGGAAATGCTGGAAAAGGTCTGTAAAGCCGTTGGAGACCTCGCCGATATAATCTGTTTCGGCGACGATTTGGGCATGGATACCGGCCCGTTTATGCCGCCGCAAATGTACCGCAAATTCTTCAAGCCCCACCACGCTGCATACTGCGCTTACGTCAAAAAAAACAGCAATATGCACACATTTCTGCACAGTTGCGGCTCAATTTACAAGATCCTCGGCGAAATTATCGATGCCGGCTTTGAAATTATAAATCCCGTGCAGACAAATTGTGCCGATATGGACCCGCAGCGATTAAAAAAAGAGTTCGGACGGGATGTAACTTTTTGGGGTGGCGGCTGCGACACAACAAACATCCTCAATAACGCATCTCCCGCAGAAGTTAAGGACCACGTCAAAAAACGAATAGAAATCTTTGCTCCCGGCGGAGGCTTCGTCTTCAACACCGTTCATAACATACTTCCAGACGTCCCCCCAGCCAATATAGTCGCTATGTTCGAAGCCCTCAGACAATCATAACCTCTGTTCTGTATTCTCAACGACTTAAATCCGTATTCCCTCAGATATGCTCTGCGAACCGAATAAAGTTTGTCACAATGGCCACGAAATCAGTTGACTTTTTCATTAAGGCGGTTTACTTTATGGCAATGAAAGTTAGCTTTGGCCGTGAATGCTTAACAGATTAGCAAAAATAGGAATAAATCCCGAATTTGCGAAAGGCAATACAAATGTTTACGCGAGAAAGCATCCTAAAACAGCTTAATCAGAGATCGGAGGAATTAAAGCAGAACTTTTCTGTTCGCAGCATAGGTCTTTTTGGCTCATTGGCCCGCAATGAGGCTGACAGGGAAAGTGATGTTGACATTCTCGTCGACTTTGTCGAGCCAACATTTGACCATTATATGGATTTGAAATTTTATCTGGAGAGGCTGTTCGGCAGACCGGTCGATCTGGTAACCGCTGATACCGTCAAGCCCCGTCTTAAAGGCGTTATTGAAAGGGAAGTAATTTATGCCAAGGGACTATAAACAACAGCTCGACGACATACTACAAGCGATAACTTTTATTCGAGAATACGTTAAGGATATGGACTATAAGGCTTTTGAAGCTGACAGAAAAACCCAACATGCTGTTATCCGCAATCTTGAGGTTATCGGCGAAGCTGCCCGCTCTCTCCCTGACGAAATTAAGGAAAATACTGCGGAACTAGAATGGTACAAAATCATAGCCTTGCGGAATATGCTTATTCATGAATATTTTGGTGTTAATTTAAAAATCGTCTGGGATGTTGTCCAAAACAAGCTCAATGCATTGGAAAGAGCCTGCCGGAAATTGCTTTAGCCCTCATAGTACACTATTGTGCTGATATCACCAAAGCCGCCTAAGACAAATCTTCAAACACCAAAACCGATAGTGCTGTAAAAACGCGGATATTCAGCTAAAACCCTAAAAATTAAAAAACAGATAGATTTTGCTTGTTTTAACCGTCTTTGTATGTTATTATGGGACAAAAGTTGAGATGTTTGTGTTTTTGACATTCGTCTCTTGCTCTGTAGAATAATTTAATTAGGCCAATAAGGCTTTGAAAATAATCCCTGCAAATGACAGAGATATCAACAAAGGTTAATGAAAATGAAAGAAAAGGCTGTTTTTGTATTAGCAATGGTTGTTTTGTCTGTAATCACTCCGTGTGCCGCAGATTTTATTTCTCTGATTCCTAGCGATGATGCAGAGGTAAATAATGACAACCCTGGAACCAATTACGGGTCTGCTCATAGTGTACATTACGGCTTTGGGTATGGATATGAGAGGCGAGGGTTGCTCAAGTTTAATTTTAGCTCTATCCCATCCAAGGTAACAATCAATTCTGCAACATTGTACTTGGACGGTACCGGTGGATATCTACCACGCGGCGTTAATTTACACATTCAGAGGCTGACGGATGATTCTTGGTCTGAAAATACAGTTACGTGGGGCTCGCAGCCAGGAGGAAGTGTAACAGACCTGTTTACGATAGACTTTGATGATATTGGCGACCCTTTCATCGTGTCTCTCCCTACTGAACCAATAGAAGCGGAAGTCAATGGTGATAGACAAATTACCATTCGTTTTCGCGCGGACTACTATTCTGATAGAGCATACTCAGGTTTTTGGTCAAAGGAAGAAGAATATTCATCGAGATGGCCGCATCTTGATATTGAGTACGAAGTGATTCCAGGAACGCTGTCAGTAACACCGGGAGACAATCTTAACGCTTCCGGAACCCGAGGAGGGCCCTTTTCGCCTTCGAGCAAAAGCTACACGCTTACTAACACCGGAGGACTTTTACTTTCTTTTAGCGTTACCAGAACGGAGACTTGGATAAACATTAATGGTATGGGGTCGTTCAGTGGCTCCCTGGGACCTGGGGCAGACATTCCGGTCACTATAACTATAAACGATAATGCAAACGGCCTAAGTGTGGGTGATTATTCTGACACAGTTACCTTCACAAACACAACGAACGGAAATGGTAATACAACACGGACTGTTAATCTCACAATCGCGCCCATCATGTATACTTTAAGCCTCGACAAAACCGAGGAGGGCAAGATCAGTGCGAATGGAACATTGCATGAACTCCCATGGTCGGGAACATTTCCAGAGGAATCGACGGTGGAGATCGAGGCTGTGCCGGAGACAGGGTGGAAGTTCAATGATTGGACCGGTGACGTCGTAGGCAGCACCAATCCGACCACTATTTTGGTAGATGCTAATAAGTATGTTACGGCAAACTTCAGCTTACAGACATTGACCATCTCAGGATATATCGATACCTATGCAGATGATGGTGTTGCAGGTGTGGAGGTGCTTGCCAATAATGGTGGCGGTACGGACACGACCGGGAGCAACGGCTATTATGAAGTGACGGTGCCATACGGTTGGTCTGGAACCTTAACGCCGAGTAAAAGATATTGGTCTTTTGATCCATCGAACCGACCGTATGCCAATGTTACTGTGGATCAATCGAATCAGTACTATAAGGGTGTGATTATTCAGGGCGATTTCGATTACGACGGCGACATAGATCTTGTAGATTTTGCCGATTTCGCGCCACATTGGATGGATGCAGGGTGTACTGAACCAAATTGGTGTGCTGGTGCCGATATTGATCGAAGCACTACAGTTGATTGGCCTGATTTGGACACCTTAGTTTCAAATTGGCTTGAGAATGTTTTTGAGCTGGAATATTTCTGTAATGTTCCTCTCAATACCGACCCGGGTTGGATCTCCGAAGGGGAGTGGGCATTTGGAGTACCTGGCGGTGGAGGAGGATCCTCTAATGGCAATCCTGACCCAAACAGCGGTTATACAGGTACGAACGTCTATGGCGTCAACCTAAATGGCGACTATAGTACTGCCGTTGGTGGGCCGTATTATCTTACCGCCGGGCCATTTGAGTGCAGTGGCTATGTTGATATTTACATGGATTTTGCAAGATGGCTGAATACTGATGCTCCGACTTACGTTGCGAGCAAGATCGAGGCGTCCAACAACGGGACCAGTTGGAGCGTGATTTGGGAACACACAGGAACCACGTCCATAACTGACGATAGTTGGCAAATCTTAGAATACAATATAAGCAGTATAGCTGACAATCAGGATACGGTGTACATCCGCTGGAGCTATCAAATCCTGGACGATCGAGCATATCCCTATTCAGGCTGGAATATTGACGATATTCAGTTGTGGGGAACTCAACTATAGCAAAGTTTACCTGATCCTAAACAATCTTCCAAAGGCGAATCCTTTCGTATCCGCTTGCTTTTTGCTTCGCTTTTTCTCCAGAGTTTCCATTACCGATACAAGTTGTTCTCTCTTTTTTACTTAAACAGTCCTTCTCGTATCGAAATCCTTTTTCCCCTGTTCGACTTTCTACTGTTCTGCTTTGCCCCTCTGATAATAACACCCGCGGATTTAGTCAGCCCCATTTTCACCTTTTCCATTTTTAATTTTTACCTTTCCCTTTTCCCTTACCTTGCCTATTTTAACATTTTAATCCTCCTCATCTTGAGCGCAGAATTTTCCCCCATTCAAAACTACCCATTTTAACATTGAAAGATGTTTTTGAATCGGGTGTGAAATTTTGTACGTATTTAAACGCAAAATGTAGTCATTTTTTCGCTTTTGTTTCAATTTTTCCGCTTTTTTCCTCAAAACCTGTTCTTTTTTTGCCTTTTTTTGACGTTTTTTCCCCCCATTTTTTCCAAGATTGAGCGAGGATTTTCGTTCAAATGCAAGGCTTGCAGTTCCGGCCGAACGGAGTCGTACTGTAGTACTTCGAGCATCGGCCGGGGCTGCGTAACGCAGCAGTTGGGCGAAAGGACCGCTCAATCGAATCAATTGCGCAAGTATTCATAAGCTAAATCAGATTTTTCTAAAAATTTTTTTACCTCTTTCTAAATAAACACTTACAAATCTCGGCGCCTTAAAATCCCACGAATTTTCGACCGAAATGCGCAAGTTCCTCTAATTATGGGGCGACCTGTTTTTTAAACCTCCCCTGAAAAAAACATAAGCTTGTGTCATAGGTATCAGGAGCCTCTTATAATGACCACAGAAGTATATAACAGGGGAAATGTCATCCCCGAGAGGCTGCTACCTTGGGATAGAACAGGGGATTATGCAAAACAAACCCAATTTTCTAAATAACCAAATGAATGTAACATCTGTTATAACAAAGAATTACGAAAAATTTCATCTTCTCAGACGCCGCAAAAACAAAGCCAATTCAAACCCAATCAAACCCAATCAAACCCAATCTCAGAAATGCCAAAATGAACCTAAGTTCTGTTAAAACAAAGTATTATGAACATAAAACGCGCCTTCGCCCTTCGGCAAAACAAACCCAATTCAAAGCCAATCAAACCCAATTTCAAACTCTTCACTAAGGCCGTCATACGGAAAAAATTATGCTTTTTAATTGCTCAAATCGAAAACTTCAGCCATACAACTTATCCGTTTATAGATTGCTATTTCTCAAAAGAACGGTTATTATATCAGCCTTAGCTAAAACCTGTTTTTTACAGACATATTTGAAAGCA
>CAZIKS010000179.1:0-7982 GCA_964539795.1 uncultured Pirellulales bacterium | reverse complement strand
AGATTTGGTTTGACAAGGTTTTGTTTTTGTGTATAATGGGTCGAGCAACTTTGAGGAGACCGCTTAGCAGGGATTTAATTTTACGGAATAACGATGGTTATCAATTTGAGCGAATATTGCGTTATTGCGGAAAAAAAGAATGCGAAGGGCAAGCCGGCAATACGGTGATGGTGGTGTTGTGAAGGAAATAGGGTATTATCTAAAAAAACCATATAAAAAGAAGTTAGCAAGGAGAAAACCACGAAAGATATAAAATAGGTAACTGTCCCTAATTATTCGAGAATAGTAGAGACAATTGGGCAGATTTTCAAAAAGGCGAATTAACTGGAGTTTACCGATGCCATCTTTAGCCATTAAGCGTAGTTTATTTAACACTGCGATAATCCCAGTGGTTATTACCGTTGTTTGTTTGGTTCCGTTTGCGAACAAGGCGTTTCACATAGACGACCCGATGTATATCTGGGCGGCAAAACATATCCAAAACAATCCCGCGGATTTCTACGGCTTTACTGTCAACTGGCATGGCACCGAGATGCCGATGGCGGAGGTCAATAAGAATCCGCCGCTGGTCTCTTTTTACATAGCTCTGGTAGCCTGGCTGTTTGGTTTCAGTGAGATTGCTTTGCATCTGACTTTTCTTATTCCGGCTGTGGCAGTGACTTTGGGGACATATTATTTAGCAAGGCTATTTTGCTCACAGCCGGTAGTCGCTGCGCTGGCAGCGGTGCTGACGCCGGTATTTTTGGTATCCAGCACAAATATAATGTCCGATACAATGATGTTAGCGTTCTGGGTATGGGCGATGGTATTTTGGATAAGGGGATTGAAAAATAACCAGTGGTTGTTTTTTTTGTCGGCAGGAGTTCTATTAGCGATTTGCGCGCTGACGAAATATTTCGGCATAGTGCTTATACCCCTGCTGTTTATTTATTCACTTGCCCAGAAGCGAAAGCCTGGGTACTGGATATTATTCTTGTCGATACCGGTTATAATTTTGACATGTTACCAGTGGGCCACACATGTTCTTTACGGCAGGGGGCTGCTGCTGGATGCAGCTTCTTTTGCCACCGAGTTCAGATGGGTACAAGACCCAGTATTATTTTCGAAAGGGTTGACGGGACTGGCCTTTACCGGCGGTTGTGTGATTACGGCGCTGTTTTACGCACCATTGTTGTGGTCGCGACGGATTTTGATTGGCGGCATTGTTCTGACGATTTTGTTTATATTTACGGTCAGCTTCGCTGAGAAAATAGGCGGCTTTAAGGTACATGATTCCGATAGCTTGCCGTGGAGTTTTCTCATTCAGCTTGGCTTAATGAGCATGGCCGGCGCGAGTATTCTTGGGCTTGCGGGCGCCGATTTTTGGAAATGCAGAGATGCTGATTCGCTGCTTCTTTTGCTCTGGGTGTTCGGGATCGTTATTTTTTCAGCTTTCATGAACTGGACGACTAATGCCCGCAGTATCCTGCCGATGGTTCCGGCTGTGGGAATTTTGTTGATTCGGCGGATTGAGAGACGTATTGAAGCCAGGCAGTTGAACAATATCCGATTAGCAGTGTGGCCGTTGATTCCTGCAGCGTTTGTAGCTCTGCTGGTCTGTTTGGCAGATTACACATGGGCCGGAACAGCCCGCGATGCAGCAGTTGCGCTGGGAAAGAAATATGAGGAAAGCAAGGCCACCGTATGGTTTCAGGGCCACTGGGGTTTTCAGTATTATATGGAGGCGGGCGACGGCAGGGCGATGGATTTTGGAAAATTGAAAATTGAGCATGGAGATATAATTATAATACCCTCGAACAATTGCTTCACAAGGCTTCTGTCGGAAAAGTCTATGCGTTTGAAAGAGGTTTTGGAGTTTACCGGTTTTCGGCGGCTTGCAACAGTGAACTCTTCACTTGGTGCGGGTTTTTACTCGGACCTATGGGGGCCGCTTCCCTATACCACAGGGCGAGTGACTCCGGAAAAATATTATGTTTTTATTATAGAACAGGATGGGGAATAACTTTCAGCTTTAATCAAAAATTGTTGAAATGGGCACATAAAAAGACACGGCTTTATAGAGGATATATTGGATATATTAAGTCGGTAGCAGAGGGAGGAGTAAGGCTTTCAGTTTGTAGTTGATAGTTCGTCGTACGTATGTGGTGGTTGGGAATGGTTGGTTCGCAGGTTGCTGATGTGAGCTGTTGTTGCCGGAGGACAGCATGAGGTTCTTACAGTATTTTGCAGGTGCGCAGCACCGGAGAAAATAAGAATAGTCCGAACCGGAGGCAGCACAATCGGTGAAAGGATTTGATTAAAGTTAAGCGGCGCATAAATTTGGGTAAACAAAGCCGGCGAAATAATTAAATGGCCAAAGTATATTTCCCGAACGACACGGGGCTCCAGACATCCGTTATTCGGCGTAGGTGTAACGGCAACTCTCCGAAACGGCATCGGGACCCAGACGCCGGGAAAGACACAGTGGTTGCTCGAATTAGTCGTTCGAGGTGGTTTCAAGCACATAAATAGTGCGTGATGAGAATCGGAAAAATTCGAGGCGAGATGCTTGGCAATTGACTGCAAGCGGACAGTTAGGCAATAGAAGCTTCCCGGGCAGGGCTCACTTCGCTTCGATTTCACTAATGAGTGAAATCTCAGGCTCTGTGTAAACTCACTTAATTTCCAACCACCAGTTAAAACAGGTGTTATTGAAATTAGAAAAGTATAATAGAAAAGCCATCTCTTCTTTTTCACTCAGGGCGGGCAATACCTAGGGCACAGGGGGCAGAACAGTAGAGCAGTATAACAGGAGAAGTGTACGAAGAAAAGACAGGAGAAATTTTGTTTTGATTTATTTTTATTCGTGGTTAGAATCTATTGAAAATATTTTTTCTGTGAGCATTATGGGAAATAACAGGTTGATGAAGTAAACGAAAGCTATGGCGTCCGGCCAATAAAATAAAAAAGCAAATTGAGCAGATGGTTTATCAACTTTGGGGCCTGACGGGCAAAGAAATCGCCATCATCGAAGACCAAAAATAAAAATGAAGCAAATTTGAGGTATTTAACTTAAATTGGAAGGGAAGAAAAAAGATGAAAGAAAAACAAAAAACAACCGGCAAGTGCCTTTTTTGCAGCGGTGAATTCGAAAAACGAAATATGGCAAAACATCTGACACTTTGCGAGAAGAGGAGCGAGTCAATAAAGAAATCAAAATCAGACGAAAGCAAAACTTTTCTTATCAGAGCAGAAGGGCGTTATCAGCCGGAGTACTGGTTGTTTCTTGAGGTAAAAGCCGACGCTCGACTCAAGGATTTGGACGGTTTTCTAAGAGATATATGGCTGGAATGCTGCGGGCATATGAGCAGTTTTCAAATAGACAAGACCGAGTATGGGACCGACCCTTATGGCGAGATGGGCTTTAGAAGCATGAATATTCAGATAGAAAAAGTTGTTGAGGCGGGGACAAAATTCCATCATTCGTATGATTTTGGTTCGACAACAGAACTTGCTCTAAAGGTGATATCCGAACAGGAAGGCAGCAAATCAGGCAAACCAGTAAAACTGTCAGCGAGAAATAATCCCCCCCAGATAAAGTGCCATTCCTGCGACAAAGCCGCCACCCAGATATGCTCTGAATGCCTCTGGTCCGATGAGGATTCTATATTTTGCGATAAATGCGCCGAATCGCACGAATGCGACAGTGAAATGTTTCTTCCGGTAGTAAATTCCCCCCGTGTTGGTGTGTGCAGATATACGGGGTAACAAATATCAAAACGAAACGTCAAGTTGGCCGGAAGGTTTATAATATTTGGGAAAAATATTTTTTATGAGGACATTAGCAAAAGCGCCGGCTATTTCAGCATCGTCCATAGTGATAACCGACGGGACGGGGGAGCGGAGCGAGGGGGATATTGTCAGGACAGAGACGATTTTATAAGGAGAACAATTGATGGAAAGAATGACTTATGCAACGGTTTTGGTATTTGCGGTTATTTCGGCGTCGTGCAGCCCGAAGGCGGAGCATAAAGCTTTTTCTGGCGGGCCTTTGAGCGAGGCTCTTTTAGCGGAAGCGGGGGCTTCGGCAGGTTTCAAAGTTATTAAAGTCGAAGCTGATATTCCCCGAAGCATCCGGCCGCGATTACCGTGGAAGACGTTTGGGTATGACGACAGCCTTATTGCCCCTTTACGGGAGCGTTATAAGCTCAATGACTTATTGAAAGGGGCTGAGAATGAGTGGGTGGGACAGCTTGCCCTGAAACACTGGGTCCACGGCCGGATAACCAACGGCAGCCCGACTGTGGAGGCGATTCACGCGGTGGATATCCTGAAATATGCGGCTGAGGGGAAGGAATTCTGGTGTACGTTCTATGCGATTACGTACATCGAGTGCGCTCAGGCTCTTGGGTGGCAGGCGCGCAAGGTATGCCTGGATATCGACCACGGACTGGAGGGCGGGCCCGGCAGCCAGCATCATGGAGCGGCGGAGGTGTGGTCAAATTATTATCGCAAATGGATTTTCATCGACCCTCAAAGCGACCTTCATTTTGAAAAGGAGGGTGTGCCGCTTTCAGCCTGGGAGATTCGCGGGGAGTGGCTTAGAAACGAAGGGGCAGATGTGGACCACGTGGTTGGTATGCCGGTTGAGAGAGAGTTGAAAAATCCGGCAATAGTGTGGTGGAAGCTTCCGGAGAGGGATGAGACGGGGCTTTTTTTCTGGCTGACTTATTATGACAATTACGCCACGTGGGATGAAGACAGCCCGTCTAAATGGCTTTTTCCGCAGGACAGCTCCCATTCGGGGAAGAAATGGTACCAGGGGGGAGAGAAGAGGCATCTTCACGCCGGGTATGAGAAAAACCTTTTCCAAGCCACGGAACGGATAGAGGATGTTTACTGGACGGTGGGAGTTGTGGAGGCAAGCGTGGCGGGAGTAAGCCGGGGGGAAATAATTCTGAGTCTCGACAGCTATTGTCCTGAGTTTAGCTCGTACGAGGCAAAGACAGGAAGGGATGGCTGGCGGAAGGTGGCAGATGCCTGTCGTCTTGTCTGGCCGTTGAAGAAGGGGACGAACAACCTTTCAATGCGCACCGTGAACAAGGGCGGTGTGGCCGGTACGGAGACGAGTTTACAGCTTATTCTCGAATAAAATAAACAGAAGAAATCGTAATTTTTGAATTTGATATAAAGGCAAGTTATGAAAAAATGTCCCTTTTGTGCCGAGGAAATTCAAGAAGAAGCAGTAAAGTGCCGTTTTTGCGGCGAGTTTCTTGATGACTCTTATAAACCAAAGCCAAAGACGAAATGGTATTATTCCACCTCGGCTATTGTAATCGGTTTGCTTGTTTTAGGCCCGTTTGCCTTACCTTTGGTATGGAGAAATCCGAAATATGAATTGATTACCAAGATTATTATCACAATTGTTGTTATTGGGGTAACTATCTGGCTTTGCTATCTTATGGGACAGATGTATCAACAGTTAATAAAGAGGGTAAACGCCCTTGGCTTGCATTAGTTTAAGTGTTGTTCAGGCAATATGCCGCCGAATGGAGAAATCGACAAAACAATCGACTCCCACGGCGGCCGGCGGGTAAAATGAAAACCACAGGGTGACGGTGAGAAGAAAAACGCTGAAAGTTTTGGAGAGAAAGAAATGCGTATATTGCTAAGGATTCTGCCATTAGCTTTTTTCATTTGGCTTATCTGTTATTTCTTTTACTCCCTTGGCAGGAAGCGGGGACATGGCGAGCAAAAACGAAAAGGCAAATCGCCACGTACGAAAAG
Organism: uncultured Pirellulales bacterium; assembly: GCA_964539795.1. Taxonomy (GTDB): domain Bacteria; phylum Planctomycetota; class Phycisphaerae; order Sedimentisphaerales; family Anaerobacaceae; genus CAZTKW01. The sequence goes on along the minus strand of CAZIKS010000179.1, from coordinate 2,216 downwards.
AAAACGGGTCGATTCCACAGTGATTGAAAATGACAGCAAGTGACGTTCTACGAGACCAGTTATTGAGATGTGTTATTTTTCAGCCGGTCGTAAGTAAAGAACTACAATTGCCAACCTTGTCTATATTTTCTGTGAATCAGGTCGTTTGCCTGCGTGGAATTGGTGAACTTCATTTTCTGAGTATTCCATTTTAGCTGCTTATTGACCCTCAATGCTATTGAGCCGAGGCAGACAGTTTCGGCAAAGGGATAGACGTTTTCAAAGGAGGCACCTGAAGGTTGGCCGCCTTTGCAGGCGCGGATCCACTGGGCGAGTTCATCAATGGGGCGCGGCAGTCGTTTGGGCGGTTTTGTGAATGCCTTCATCCTGCTTTCGGGGATAATGCGGGGATTATCGCCACTGAAGCCGGCAAGAATTTTTCCCTTATCACCAACAAACAGGAGTCCTTCGCTGGGCATATCCCGGCTGTCCATTTCCAGTTCCGGGGGCTTTGGAGGTCGCAGGCCGCCATCGTACCAGTATAGAGATACGGGGGGCATATCTTGACGTGCGGGGAATTTGAAGTGTATTGTGGAGGCCCGTGGGAATGAGACCTTGTTTTCCTGCATCTTCCATAGATTATCGATTATTGCCCAATACTGGCTTCGGGTGGCTTCTACAGAGATGGGTGAAGAGAGTTTTAATATTTTGAAGATTTGGTAGAAGCTGTAATTTCCCATATCGCCGAGAGAGCCGGCGCCAAAATCGTACCAGCCGCGAAAGACGGCGTGGGTGTAAGCCTTGTTGTATGGTCGATGAGGGACGGGGCCGAGCCATAAATCCCAGTCAAGGCCGTCGGGTACGGGCTGTTTTTCGGAGGGTAGTTCGGTCATTCCCTGCGGCCAGAACGGTCTTGAAGACCAATTATGAACCTCGGTTACGCTGCCGATTGCGCCATTCCATATCCATTCGCACAGCAGGGGTGTAGTTTGTTTGTCAGCGGCACAAAACATGTGGGTGGCGAGGGCGGTAGTGCGGGCGGTATCTGCAGCGAGCCTGGCCTCATATAAACAATTGGAGAGAGGCTTGTGGGTAATAACGTGTTTTCCCTTTTTCATAGCGGCGATGGCAATTGTGGCGTGAAGATGGTCGGGGGTCATGATATAAACGGCGTCCAGGTCGTTTTCGTTTTCGAGCAAGTCGCGAAAGTCACTGTATGTGGAGCATGCGCTGTATTTGGCGGAGTTGTTATTCATTGCATAGTATGAGTCGACAATTTTGCAGACGGGCTGTCTGCCGCATCGGCAGCCTTCGATACCGCTGCCCCAATCGGGATTATTTAAGAAGGCACGCACTTTATCTCTGATTTCGTTTTTTGACCATGGGATGTAGTCGGCGCTATCTTTATTGGGGTCGCATACAGAAATGATTTTGATTTCCGGGCTGGGGAGGGCTTTGAGTAACTGGCGTATGCCCTGAGTGCCGGCACCAATGTAGCCGATGTTGATTTTCTCACTTGGAGGTACGTGTTTTGAACCGCCAATGACGTGCCGCGGAACGATGGTAAAAGCGGCGATGGCACCTGAGGCTTTGGTGAGGAACTTGCGGCGGTTTATTGTGTGGTTTTTTTGGGAGGTTTTGTCAGCGTCGGTGGAGCCAGGTTGAGTATGGCCGGCGTCTTTATCCATTTTCAATTCTCCTTAGCAAGAGCAATCCCGGAGAGCGGGATTTGTCGGCACTATTTAGATTTTGAACAAGAACAAGTTACCCTAAGTTTCGGATGAGTGCAAGGTTTGATTTTGTGAGAGAGGCAAATCTGTAAGCTATGTAAAGGGTTTGCAGCAGAGGGTGTATGAAGATTTACATTTAGTTTAATGGGGACTCGAAATTTTTATTACGGGAGGGTCAGCTCGATGTCGTCAAAAAATACGAGCCCGACGCCAGGGACTGGGTCAGGGGAGACCGGCTCGCCAACACCAAGCTCAATTGTCTTAACGGCGTCCATATCAAAATCGGGGTTGTTGTCAATAAAAAGCTGCAGGTCAATAATCCACTGCTGCCACTGCTCAAGCTGCAAATCGTCAGTATCCCAGGCGTCGCTGTACCTGATGATAGCTATATCATCGTCACTATCCGTCAACCTGACATACATTTCGTCGATATTGGTACTTCCTCTGTACCAAAGCAGGAAATAGCGCTAGCGTGGTACACTATTGCGCTAACTTAATAAATAGTCC
>CAZIKS010000178.1:0-8014 GCA_964539795.1 uncultured Pirellulales bacterium | reverse complement strand
GGACTATTTATTAAGTTAGCGCAATAGTGTACCACGCTAGCGCTATTTCCTGCTACGGGACTTCCACGAAACAGCCAGGCACACCAGCAGCGGAACCAAAGTGAAGAAAACAAGTGCCTCCCAGTTGTTATTTACAAAACCGATTAGCAGAAGAAGAATGCCCATCTCCGCAGGCTTCAGCCGTATCTTTGTAAAAAAGTCTCGAAATGGCATACGCAAAGACAATCTGAAATTGGAATAAGGGCAGGCCTTCAGACAGTTACCGCATAACAGGCAGTCGCGGTTATCGGTTATCCGCGCAGGGAAAAGATTTGATGTGCAGGAATGACCGAACAACTTATAACGGTTCTCCTTTGCAACGCAATCATGGCTCTTGCACGTACTGTAAACTAACGGGTCGTCTGCACGCCATTCCATACACCCAATGTAGGAATACATCCCGATGATGCTCCCCAGAGGACAAACGTACGAGCAGAAAGAGCGCTTCTCAAATATCAGGCCCATCAAAAACGCTATGGAACAGACAGATGCCAGATAAACTGCCAGGCTCCTTGGTGCCTGCTTTAGACCTAAATAGTAAACAGCCCCGAAAAGGATAAACGCGAAAAACCCCGGTATCACCCACCCGCTTTTAAGCACGCGCGGCACTTTCTTCTTCAGGCCTATCCTGCTGCCAAGGCTGTTCAGCAGCTCCAGCGGACAGACCGCACACCACACCCGCCCGACCACCGCCGCAAGAACCAGAACTATCGGCCACCAGATGTTCCACACCAACTGGTTCGCTAAATTGGTACTGGCAAGGTGGTTGGCAATCCGGGGCTCATACCCCACACCCACGCTTCCAATGAAAAGCCCGACATACGCCGCTAACATAATCAGTTGAGGGGCAATAGGAAAATATTTCCACCTAAACAAAATCGCAACAGGCTTGATATTTAACAGGTTTATTAACTGCCTCCTAAAAAAACTTTCGCCAAAAATATTTCACTGTTATACTAACAGAAAACCGTGTACAATAAAGTTCAAAGCTCCCATTGTCAATGGTAATACGGCTCAAAGAAAATATATGCGCTGCATCAAATCTGACTGTGAACAACGGGTAATTGCCCTTGTGTTTCTACTCGACGAAAACATCAAATTATAATATGAGGCCAAATAATGAGTACACTTAATCTTCTGCAAACCAACTTTCTCAAAACCACAAATCTGTATCTCTTGTTAATTTTGCTGTCGACATTCTTGTGCGGCTGCTGTACCCCTTGTACCGACTCGAACGAAACAGACCACGCAAAATTACTCCCCGATCACGGCGTAACCGGCACCTTTTCAATCGTTGCCGTTGACCCCAACACCGGCGTCTGCGGAGCAGCCGTCGCAAGCAGGTACCCCGCCGTCGGAAAAATTGTCCCCTTCGTACGCCCCGGCGTCGGAGCATTCTGCACTCAGCACTGGCACAACCCCGACTGGTCAACTAAGGCCCTCGACCTCCTCGAGCAGGGAAAACTCCCCGAAGAAGTCCTCGGCGAACTGCTAAAAGACGACCAGCGCCGCGACAAACGTCAGCTCGCAATCATTGACATGGACGGCCGGGCCGCAAACAGAAACCCCGCAAACGCTGACCCCTCCGGCGTCTGGTGGGGAGCTTTCTCCGGAAGATACTACGCCTGTCAGGGAAACACCCTTACCGGCCAGGAAGTCGTCTTCGCAATGGCACAGGCTTATGAGCAAACAGAAGGCAGCATTGCAGACCGCCTCATCGCCTCTCTCCTTGCCGCCGACTGCGCCGGTGGCGACCACCGCGGAAGATTGGGCGCAGGTATCAGAATCGCAAAGAAAGGCGTCCCCGGCAACTGGTTCGAACTATACGTCGATAAAAACGACGATGCCGTTATTGAACTGGCAAAAAAATACGCCCAAATCGACCACCACGCAAAGGGTGACTGGCCCGGCGGCAAAATGCCCTTCGAACACCCCTGCCCGAACAGAAAAATTATACCGTCGCCTTCCTCAAAAAAACCGTAACCGCCAAAACTCTTGAAATAACATATAATTGCGTTTAATAAAAATTTTCGCTATATTAATATAAAGTTCAGCCTCTGTCGCCAGCCGCAATAGATCTGGTTTTCGGATAGGCTCTTAATGGCGAGTATAAAAAATGAAATATGTTAATCATATTTTCAGAATTGTCGTATTGTTTCTAATAGTGGTTTTTGTGCTGTGCTTTCTTTTCACAAAAACACTAAACCACCGCACTACTGAACTCTACCTCGGCCCCAAATCAATATGGTCCGACTGCAAAAGCCTCGAAATTCAGGGAAAAGGCTGGAAAAATACCGAATCTTTTTACGACCGCCTGCCGGCAAAAGCAAAAAAATCCGTCCCGAAGGAAGTCTGGCGGCTAAGTAAAAACTCCGCCGGCATAAGCATACACTTTACCACTGACGCTTCTTCAATTGAGGTCAAATGGAAACTCTTAAGCGAAACACTCGCCCTCCCGCACATGCCCGCCACTGCCGTCAGTGGCTTGGATCTCTATTCGAGGCATAAAGACCAAAATTGGCAATTCGTCCAGAACGCTCAGCCTGACGCCCTCACCAATACCGCCTCATTCCGCCTAAACCAGGCCGCCGAGTACATGCTTTATCTCCCCTTATATAACGGCGTCGAATCTGTGCAAATCGCTGTACCAGAAGGCAAAAAACTCGCCACGCCCGATAAATCCAAAACAAATATCCGCAAGCCAGTTGTTTTCTACGGCACCTCAATCACTCAGGGAGCTTGTGCCTCGCGCCCGGCAATGGCAGCCGTCGCCATCGTCGGAAGAAAACTTGACGTCCCTATTATTAATCTCGGCTTCTCCGGAAATGGAAGGATGGAACTCGCCCTCGCCGAACTCCTCGCTGAACTCGACGCTTCCGTCTATGTCATTGATTGCCTCTGGAATATGACTGACAAAGACATTCACCGGCGTTTTGAGCCTTTCGTAAAAAAGCTCCGCCAACTCCGCCCCTCTACGCCCATTCTACTCGCCGAAGACAGCAGCTACAAAAACCACTCTCCTACTTCCAAGGGCATTATTGTCCGTTCTATTTATGAAAAATTGAAAGAACAGGCGATTACTGACCTCCACTTCTTACCGAACCGCTTAATGCTCGGAACCGATACCGAAGGCACAATCGACGCGGTTCACCCCAACGATTTGGGAATGATGCGCCTGGCAGATGTCTTCGTAAATGCCCTCACCCCTATCTTGAACTCACAAAATTCAACAAATTAAACCGCCGCCGAATCCCATCTCTCCACCCTGCTCTCGCTTCCGGACCGCCCCCTAAATCAAAAGGGCTTTAGGGAATTCGTCTTTTATTCCAATTTTTATACCATCAGCAAGTCTGGTGGATGGAAACTATCCTATGGCTTCGTTTTTTTCTCTGCAGAAGGTAAAAATACAAAACCGATAATCAGGCTTATTATAAAAGATATAATCCATCCGCCAATTAAAGCAATTAAAAAGAATGGGTCCAAATATCCCACAACTAAATACCCAACCGCCTGAAATAATATCGTGGAAATAAATGCCGACAGCATCGCTAATAAAACTGTAATGGTATACCCTGAATACTCACTTACTTGCCGGTGCCATATTCGGTAACTACCAAAGATCAAACAACTACAAAGTATAGTAATGAATAAAAAAGCAAGAAAGCCTGTCATAACTTAACCTCGTTTTTCAAAAAATCACTATTTCTCATTCTCGCTTCCCAACCCTGTCATAATTGGTGTAATCAAAGATTATATTCACGTCATTAACTTCCTTCACCAGTTCTATCAACCATTTTGGGGGGGGTCTTTGCTCTCACGCTTTTGACGCATATGCAAAAATGGCAAACCAACAAGTACACTTATGACAAAAGATGAAAGTAATAGGGGAATCAGCCCTACTAACAAGAATGCGTCTAAATATCCCATTTCAATATATGAACACAAAAGAAATAATGACGTTCCCGCAAATGTCGCCAGTATTACCGCTAAAAAATATCGTTTAACGAAAGCATGGACAAAACAGGCAGGGATTGCTGTAATAGCCAAAAATGCAATAATTTGAAGCGAAGTTTCATTCATAAAGTTTTCTTTCTTTTGATACTTGAGACTCTATCTTTTAAAATATGTGTCAGCCCATATACAGTATATTAGTCTTTGGTATCTTCTGTAACTGTTATCGCTTGTTCTTTACATATAGTATCTTTAATTTTTACCAATTTCCATTTACCATTCTCGAGTTCAAATTTTTCCTCTATTATGTGTACTCTTCTATTATCTGGTTTTTCTTTTTGCATAGAAAACCATTTGCTAAGTCTTACCCAAACTGCTATAGTCTTGCATGATTCTCTATGAAGTCGGGCAATGTTAAACCATTCGGGGTATTCACTTACTCTAAATTCAGAGCCGCTAATAGAGTAGTCTACATTAGATTCAATCATCCCTTCTTCATAATCTGAAGGGAATTCATAAGAAGGATATTCAAACAAAACAAAAATAGCAGATGACATAATCAGACTATCTTCATTTCCCGATATTTCCTTTACTTTATTTCCAATCCATGCAATCGACCCATCAATTGATTCATCCTCTGCGAATATAGTGTTTATAAATAGTTCATATTCCTGAATAGTTAATTTTTCTAAGAATTTTTCTTTAATAGCCTCTTGTAAATTCAACTCCGATGACAGACCATTGCAGCCTGTTAATGATAAAATTAATATTTGGACAAAAAGTGAGAACGTAAGATAATTTTTCAGCTTTTTCATGAAATTTCCTTTGGTCCAACAGTAATTTTTTTTCCAATAAATATCCACCCAAACCAACCGTGTTCCTGCTGCCTTTAAGAATACTGGGGGCACAACTAATTTACAAAGAAGTTTCCCTTTGCTGGCACTGACAGGCCAAAGTATTATGATAAATCCTAATATCCAATAAAATATAATACATACTATGAGAGCGATTGTAAACATACTTACACTGCTCCTATTATCTATATTAAAACAAGAAAATTCATGCCTCAAAACCTTGGTATCCTATTTCCCTCACCCTAAATACCAGGGTATTCCACATGCTTCTGCCATTTCCTTCCATTCTAGTCGAGTTTTATTAGAGTTCCTTGGTTTTAGAGAACTCTCTCAATCTACCATGTGCTCTAATCAAAGAAACTGCCCCTATTAACAAGACCAACAATCCGGTTATTAAAGAAATAAAGATGTCCCAAAGAGATTTTATAATCTCTGTAAAGTGATCGTATAAAATTTTGCCCCAGATTAAACAAATACAAATATAGATAACTGTGAACCCACAATACCTCCAGATTGTTCTGGCCTTAGTGGCAAAAACAAAGTCGAAATACCTTTTCTCCAGCCATTTGTGAGACAAATGGAAAAATATAGCTATAAAAAGAAGAACTATAAGTTCCTTATTTGACGATGGGAGGTGTTCTTGCATAAAGAGTTTTACCAAAAGATAGATGGCCAAAAACGCTCCGAGCGTATAGCCTTCTGTAAACCAAACTAATGCTGTCACTAACAACTTTTTTAACTTCACATGCATGAGAATATTCTCCTTTCCTCCTCAACCTCATAATAACACTTGTAGAAAAATAGCTTCATTTCGCTCCCAGGGGGCCGCCTGCTTTTCCTTTTTTCTCATTCCCCGGCCATACTTCTTTCACCTAAATACAATGAATTTTTCCCTTTGCTGACTCCTCAAAGTTGCTCGACCCATTATACCCCGAATCTAAAATTCTTCAACTCATTTTTCTGGATAATTCCTATCGCCTTATCTCTTCCCGTTAATTCCTGAATGGGAATATCTCGGTTAATCTCCAGACAATCCACAAATCCACTTAATCCTTATTCTTGTGTTTATTTGTGTGGTTCAAGTACATTTTCAGTTCTGCCAAAGGCCCAGTCTTTGTATTTTTTCAGAGTTTCTTCCCTGCGCCACACTCGCTTGGACCAGTTAGTTCCCATTCTTGCAAACTGGTCTCTGGCATTTTCTCTGTCACCAAAGGCGCATGCTAAAAAACATGAGGCATTAAGCAGATAATCATCATCTGCCGAAGGATATAGTCTTACTAAGTCATCATGTGATTGTTTAAGTATTTTATAGGAGAACCCAAGTTGCTTGTACTGCTGTGGCTCATAGTTTCCTCTCCCGATCATTAAGTGGGCTACTTTTGCATATAAAATCTGGCTTTCCTTTTGATGAGTTAGTTCCACGGCACGTCGGGCAAAAGCCTCAAGTTCTCCCCGATTACCCCCCCATATGGGTGTAATCGCAAATCCTCTGGCAATATAGACAGGCCAGTAGTTCTTTTCTATGGCAATCCCTTTTTCAAACAATGCGTCCATTTCCTCATCTGATGTCCCTAATCCCATCCCCACTCCCAGCCACGTAGCATATAAACTGGGGTCCGGTGTATTTAGGTTCTCTGCTTCAACTAAAATCTTCTGTGCTTTTCGGAGATTTTCCTTAAACCCTTCCCAGCCCTTTTCGGATACCTCATTCCCATAGCCGCCACCGCGTTTTTGCCATGCGAATGCTTTGTATGCTTGTGCTAAAACGATTCGAGGCGTTATTGAATTGGGCTGTTGTGCAATCCATTCTTGAAGCTGTTCCTTAACCTTGGAAAAATCCCTTCGTCCTATCCAGCCACCACCCAGCGCCTCATAGAAATAGTTGAGTTGCCATTGTCCATTTTTATATCTGCGTTTTCCAGACCTGAGCCGGGAAGCAATCGAGTCCAACTCAGAAAGTTTGTTTCTCCAGAGAAGGTAAACTGCCTCACCATAACTTATCTCGCCATTATCTTGAATATCATTTTCGCCTACTCTTGCCCTGTAGCTCTGTCCAAGATACAAACCACTTCCCTTGTTGTTGAAACAATGGTTTTTGTTTATTTTCGGTATCGACCAGTCATCAGCAACACTTATCCCGTGCCATAAGTTCTCACTGCATTTGTTGCCTGTGGCCGAGCCTCTTGCCCTGTCACCAAAAAATATACCACTTGTATTATTGTCGGTAGCTATATTTCCTTCAAGTACCGCGTTTGTTCCACCACCTGTGACTATAATCCCGTTATAGCCGTTTGCTCTGCAAATATTACTATTGGCGCTACCATTTGCTCCCGAGCCAAAATAGATACCACTTGCCTTGTTGCCTTCACAGATGTTCTCCGAAAGATTCATAGTTGTACGGTCGTTTTCACCGGAAATGCCGTTATAGGCATTTTGATTGCAGATGTTGCCTGAAACATCACCTGAACCAATCACGACGAAATATATGCCGTTACCGCCGTTTAGAGAACAATCGTTTTCTTCCAACACAACTCTTGCATTTCCATAAATGCATATCCCGTTGAGTTTATTGTTGGAGATGCTGCAACTGAGGATTCTGATACTCCCGCCGTTTACAACAATACCATTACCTCCTCCGTTTTCGATTTTGCATTGAGTTATCCTCATCTGACTTGAGGTCAAAAGCAACACTGGAAACCTGCCTTCAAAATCCGCTGGCCTATTCTTCAGCCCGGTATGTTTCAAAGTCAAGGCAGAAATCTCCGCAGAATTGCAGTCCTCGATGCTCAATACAGGCCCTTCTATCACATCGCAATGGATAAGGACTTCATTTGTGTCAAGCCCTTTGAGACTAACGCCACTTTTGAGAGTCAGCGTTTCTTTATAATCACCAGGCTTGATATGGATAATGGTTCCTCTTTCCGCGGCATCGATAGCCGCCTGAATTGTGGGATGCTCATCAGGAACCACGATGATCTTTTCTGAGACTCCTTCTGCAGTGGTTGAATTTAAGTGGTTTGCGGCGGCTGTTTGCTCAGTATCAGTACGCGCCGCGAGAACAAAAGCTGTCGGGATAAACAAAGTCGCTAAGAACAGAACAGTAATAACACCTGCAAGCCAGAATGGATAGTTTCTCTGAGCCGGTGCCAAACCAAGGATATGGCGTACAC
>CAZIKS010000177.1:0-8129 GCA_964539795.1 uncultured Pirellulales bacterium | reverse complement strand
TATTTATTAAGTTAGCGCAATAGTGTACCACGCTAGCGCTATTTCCTGCTAAGGCGCAGGCGGGGCAGGCCAAAGGGGCTTTGGTTCCCTGTTTTGTGCCGTGGCAGGAACTTGGCGTCGATGACGATATTGTTGGTTCGAGCCGGCGGCTGTTACGGAGTGAATCGTTGTTTTGACGGCGCAAGAGCAAATGGGGGGAGCTGGGGGAGCAAAGACAAAATCTGCATCGGGAAAGAAAGAACATGACGTTTCACGTTGAATTTTGCAGCATTATTGATTCGGGAAAAATTTGATATTTTAAGACAGAAGGCGACAGGTTCCTGCTTTACAGGTTGTAGAAAGTAAAAAGGCCCCGGAGCAACTAAGCTCTGCGGGGCCTTTTCTTTGATAACTTATCGCTGGTCTGACTTACGGGCTCATTTCCAGCCAGTGGTCAGCCAGAACGCTCACATCAAACCAATTGACTATACCGTCAGGGTCACCGACGGGATATAAGTCGCCCGGTATGGCAGCATCCTTATATGCAGGTTCGTTGGTTGTCAGCTCAAAGCACATATCCCATGAATCGGCTACATCAGGCCACCAGATTGGGTCGCCCATTTTCCAATTATATCCTATCGAAGGCGGCCAATTGGGCGGTGGAAATCCAGCCGGCCAATCAATGGTAGGCGGCTCAACTTCCCAGATGCGTACAGCATCGTCGTTCCAGGTGGGCCTTCGTGTTTTCCAGCCCCACGGGTGCGGAATAAAGGCTATATTAGGGTCGTACACTGCCGCGATGCTCAGCCAATAAACCGTGGCGTTTGGATAAGGATCGGGCGGATCCTCGCCCCACGGCCAAAACTCGCAGGGATCCTGATAGAACCATTCGTCCTCAGAGAGGAGCTGATTGAACTGGAAGCACGTCTCCCAAGGTTCAAGAGGTTCTCCTACTGTTGGGTCAGGACTACCAGTCCAGTGCGGGTCGATGTCATAGCCATAGAAGTTCCAGACCCAGCTGTCACAGAAATTCTCCCAGATTAGAATGAGAGGATGACTGAAGTCAGCATCGGGGTCTGCCCCTACCGGTGTATCCATCCAGATACCTATGTGGAAGGCAATCGGCGTAATGGGGGGAGGGAAGGGCTGATTCCAGCCGAGGTACGAACCCCACCAGTGAATATCGGTAACCGGGCGGTCGTCCTCGCAGAGCCAGTCGTCGGCGACAATCGGCCTCCAGTGGTAGTTAGACCTTTCGTCCCAGCCCCAGATAGTTTTCGGGTCTTCGTTGCTGTCTACCACTACCGGCTTCTGACTCCATTTGACATGGTATTTACTGTCGACGGCCTGTGGAGGAGTCTTTTTAGTAACAACTATGTTCTTCCAGTAATTCCAGCTAGCAACGATGCCTGAGCCTGGTGCAGGTATCTGGGTCAGGTCGACAAAATTGTTATTCTCGTCAAATTTGAAATCCTGTGCCTTGGTAATATCAAAGGCGGGATTGTTTGCGTAACTTGCTGCGACCGGGGTCGCTGCGCCCACACCGGTTTTACTCAGGTCAATACTGATATTAGTTGGTGTGGCTCCGGGACCGGGACCTGGTACGTTGCTGCACGGAATTGTACCAGGAGGCGTCGGACCACCGAGTGGTGCGACATTCCAGTACCACGCCCGGATATTGCCGTTAATATCCGAAACAGCCAGTGAAACCACGAGCATTCCGCAGGGCGGGTACACCGTCGTCGTTACTACGCAGTTGGTTAAATCGGGGTCTTCCGAATACACATACTTAAATGCGCTAGCATAGTCGCCGTTGTCCTCGGTTCCGTCCCCCCACCTCATTACCAGGCCGGCATCTTGTGGATAATCGCAGGAACAGCCAGATCCTCCTCCTCCTTCAGGCCCGCAGACATACAGTACAGGCGGAATAAACGTTGTCTCCGGATACGGGTCACAATCATTGTCGGGAGCGTATTGATTATATTGCGAGATGAAATCGTCCCATTCTTCTGTCGTTACGCCTCTTACTCGCTCAGTGCTTAACGCTTCGAGCCACTGCTCTTCAGTTGTGATGCAGAACTGTGGCGAGACTGGTTGCAGCGTTGTATACTCCAGTCCGCCGGTGGGTGTTGAGTCATAAGTAAGTGCGGAAGAGATTGTCTGCCCTTCAGATGCGTAGAAGCCGTCATATCCTAATACCTCGGCTTCCTTCGTAGGCAGTTGCTGCCAGGTTATTTCGGTGGAGGGCGTCATTATTATCTGTTGAGGATACCCGGCACCCGGTATATACAAATCTCTCTTTTCCTGGGTATCAACATTGACAAACTCAAGGTGAAGCTGCTGCAGAGTTGTATCCTGATATATACAACCTCCACTGCCGCCCCCTCCGCCGGTGGTGTTGATAAGTGCCGTGCCGGGCGAAGGCATCTCTAATTCCACGTACACATCGAAAAACGAATCAGGCCCGGGTCCATACGTAACTGTAATAGGTGCGGTGCTTTTGAGGCTTAGCTCAACTATCTCGGTATCGACGGTCTCTTCTCCGGTGGAATCCGGTATATACACTGCTTCGCGTTCGACCAACATCGGTGTTCCAGTGCCGGTCAGCGAGATATGCCCCTCAAAAGGATCCGAGCCTGGACCGAAGAAATCGGCGGGAATCGGCCCCAGGCCCATACCCGGACCAAAGCCTATATTCGAACCTGTTGAAGGGTTATAACCTTCGGAACCGCTGGCAACGACCTTTCCGGGGATGGTGTAGACAATTTCCAGATAGGGTCGTTTATCCGGCAGAATCGGCCAGTCTCTGCTGTAGAAATTGTTCCAGAAAACCGCTGGCTCTCCCTTGATTACCATGGCCGTGCTATAGACCCCATTATCGCCCATAGCCGTTATCACATCCGGCGTTACATTCCAGCAATAATATGAATTGGGGCTGTTAAAGGTAGAGGTAACGATGCCTGTAGTAGCGGCGTTGTACGCCGGGGCATTGGACCAATTAATAGAGCCCTCGGTCCACGTGTCAGTCGGAACGTAACAGGATTCGATGGTCCTTTGCTGAAGGCCCGGATACGTCTCGTGCAGCATAAGCAGCAATTCTGCGTTTGTGACAGTTGCGCCGACCGGGAGACTACCGCCGACATCGAATTTGAGATAACTGCGGCACAGGCCGATATCGTGCCAACCAGCGACTACGTCCCCGACAAGAAGGTCAACTGAACTGCCGTAATTCTTGGTAGACTGACTCTGGTTGACAAGAGCGTCCTCATCGACAAGCAGCCGGGCATGGTGGTATTCAAGGGCCGCAACACGAGTCGGCATAAGCGCCACTACTGCCAATAATGTTACTATCAGCCATAAAAACTTTTTTGATTTATTCATATTTAAGCCTCCTGATATAAAGTTTGGTAAACTTCTAGACCTTTCCCACTCCGCGTGAATATATTACTACTAGAAAAAAAAGACCTATTTTGAATTTCTCCATACACCGTCCTCCTGAAAAATATGTCAACCGGGATTTAACATATAACGTTGCATATTCCTGCTGAACTACGCTACTGAACTTAGCTGCGCCGCTGAACCTAATTTTCAATAGAATATCAGATCTGTCTTAAAAAGTCAAGATTTTTCACTTTATTTCGAAAATATTTCAGCCACAATAATCGAAAAAATACGACTTTTGGGTTGATTTCCAGCTTTTTGAGGCACCTCACCCCTTTTTCCCGCCTGAAAATCAAGTTTTTCAGCGATTTTTAGCATCAACCAACACCGGAAGACATCGCTGCCATTGCTGAAGCCCTGATACGCCCAGGAATTTCTCAGAACAAAGCTTTCGACACCGCTATTTCTGTTATCTGAAATATTACGTACCTTGAAGGTCTTACCACTTTTGCACCGATTTTTATCAGTTTCATCTGGAGTTTCCTAATCGACCAGTCTCTTATCTTCTTTGGCAAAGCCAAACGCCTAAGAAAATTATCGAGATTGTAAGCCAAAGCAAACAACAGGCCTTTACCAGAACCGAACTGAGTTGTTCACTTCCAAAACCACTATCGCGGTCATACGGCACAAAAGCCCTCCCACAGTTCGTACAATGATAATAGGCTCTCTTAATTGTTATCCGGCCTAAAATAGTGTGAATATTGCGTTTGGGGTATTTCAGAAACTTCATCGTATTTCCACATTTTCAGGCTATAGAACTGCCTTGATAGCCGTTAGGTTTGCAAGAGAAAAACAAATTACAAAGAAGTTTTCAGGTTCAGGATTTTGCTCCATTTCCCTGCCTCGGCTACCCGGCCCTGATTTATTTTATTCTGAGGATGGTTTTAATAAAACTCTGAAGAAAATGAGAATAGACCGAACCGGAGGCAGCCTTGGCTTCGGCGCGTGAAAAGTTAAAAGTGAAAAAGGTAAAAATAAGGGTGTCCTAATGGTCTTTGGGTTTATAGGTGTAAGCATTTGAAGTTATTGGCCTGATAAGGTGGTAGTAAGTGAGCGAGTGGGGCGGGCTACAAGAAGGAAACTGGGGTAGATATAAACGGAATTGGATGTAAGTATAGTTTTTGGCGGGGTTTAGGAGTTTTCGGCAGGGTGGGGGGAGGCAAGGAGAGGGGGAGGATTTCGGCTGGGAGCAGAGGGGTGAAGGTCAAAAAAGAGGGGAATCGTGGCAGTTGATGGGGGTGGGTGATAAAAAAATATTTGTTTTTTTAAGTAAAAAACCGCATTTTTCTTTGACAAAAGTTTTGTTGGTGGTTAATTTTCAATCAATTTTAACCTATTAAGTGGAGGTTATTTGATGCAAGCTTATGAAGAATTAAAAGGATTGGTTGCTGAAATTGAGGCAGATATCAACAAGGCCGAGGGCGGGAACAAGGCGGCTGGAACTCGCGTTCGCAAGCAAATGCAGGCGATTAAGAAGGCGGCGCAGGCGGTCCGCGGCGGCATTCTTGAAATCAGGTCCGCCGAGTAAGCAATCAGAAGTATTTCCAAGCACCGGATATTGAGCATAGTTCAGCGGGGATTTACGCCGTGTAAGTGGCTTTGGGGAACCGCTATGGTATTGGCGCTTTGGGTATTTCGAAAGCTACTGATAGAAGGGGCGATTATGCCTCCGCCATTATTGTTTGATTTATCACAAATCGATTTGAGCGCCGAGCCGGTTTTCGACAGGGAAATCATCCTCGGGGTCAATGCGCAAAGTTACGAGATGCAGCAGCTTGACGGCGTTTTGTGGTACGACAAAGACAAACGTCTTGTTTTGGGTTATAAGGACGTGACCGACAAGGAGTTCTGGGTTCGCGGGCACATTCCTGGTCGGCCTTTGATGCCGGCAGTTATAATGATAGAAGCGGCGGCGCAGCTTCTGAGTTTCTTTGTGAAACAGGTCTATGGGGTGAAAGCTTTTATCGGTTTTGCGAGTATAGAGGGGGCGAAGTTTCGTTTTCCGGTTGTGCCTGGACAGCGATTATACCTTCTTGGGCATCTTACGAAATTCAAGAGGAGAAAGTACAGCGCCAGCATTCAGGGTGTAGTTGACGAGACTATGGTATTCGAAACCAAGATATCGGGATTGGCCCTGTGAAGAGGGTTATTTATCAATAGCCCCAAGGGGATTCGAACCCCTGTTGCCGGGTTGAAAACCCGGTGTCCTAGACCTACCTAGACGATGGGGCCAGCCGTATTTACTCCATAGAGATTGCTTCGACGGGGCATGCGTCCACACAGACACCGCAATCAACGCATAATTCGGCATTGATTACCGCCTTTTCGTCTGCCATTGTTATAGCTTCGCTCGGGCACTCCGGTACACAGGTTTCGCACCCGGTGCATTTTTCATTGTCAACTACAGCCGCCATTTACATAATCCTTTCTAAAAAACCCATTTGACCTTATCGATAAAGTTGAGCATATTATCAAATTACGCTGATATTTCAATATAAAATTTGTAAATTTTGGATTGTACGAAAAACCATCAGGTTTGTGTTGACAATTTCGGGCTGGTTGGTTAAATCATCTAAACTCAAATTATTATTTTACAGGAGGTCCAAATGAGGCTGAAGAACAGAATCCTAATATTGTTTTTACTGTCGTTAACAGTGGTTTTTCAGGGGGGCTGTATGAGGTATATAGAGTCGCAGCGTGCGCGGGCGGATATAGTAGTTTACGGGGGCACCTGCGGTGGTGTAATAGCGGCGGCGCAGGCGGCCCGAATGGGAAAAAGTGTTGTTTTGATTGAACCAGGGCGGCATTTAGGGGGGCTGACCTCCGGCGGTTTAGGCGCGACGGACATCGGCAATAAAGGGGCTATCGGCGGGATGTCGAAGGGTTTTTATCATCTAATCTACCGCCATTACCTCAGAGAGGAGTCGTGGGGGTATGAGCAGCGAGGGGATTATGAGCCGGGGAAGAAATGGGACAGTGAAGAGACGTGGTGGAAGTTCGAGCCGCACGTGGCTGAGTCGCTTTTTGAGGGTATAGTGGTTGCGGCGCGTGTGCCGGTATATTACGGTGAGCGTCTGGATTTGAAAAACGGCGTTGAAAAAAGCGGTTCAAGGATTTTGTCAATCAGGAGCGAATCGGGGCGGACGTATTACGGCAGGATGTTTATCGACGCAAGTTATGAGGGCGACCTGATGGCCAAGGCGGGTGTTTCATACACCGTGGGACGTGAGTCAAATTCCGAATATGGAGAGACGCTGAACGGTGTTCAGATAGAAAATGCCGTTTACCACCAGTTTGAAAAACAGATTGACCCTTATATTGAATCGGGCGAGCCATCGAGCGGTCTGCTGCCGTGTATTCATGAGGGCAGTCCCGGAGAACAGGGGCAAGGCGACCATCGTGTTCAGGCGTATAACTTTCGTATGTGCCTGAGTGATGCACCGGAGAACAGGTTTCCTTTCCCGAAGCCGAAAGGTTATAATGCTCTTCGGTATGAACTGCTTCTGCGGTATCTTGAGGCGGGGTGGGGGAAAGTATTCGGCAATAACCAGTTGATGCCGAACCGCAAGACGGATATGAACAATCACGGGGCATTCTCCACGGACAACATCGGTGCCAATTATGATTACGCGGAAGCAGATTACAAAACTCGGAAAAAGATAATCGAGGACCATGTGCGTTATCAACAGGGCTTGATGTGGACTCTGGCGAACAATCCTCGCGTCCCGGCGGAGTTGCAGGAGGAGGTCAATCGGTGGGGACTTGCTAAAGACGAGTTTGTTGACAATGGTAACTGGCCGCATCAAATCTACGTTCGTGAGGCCCGTCGTATGGTCAGCGAGTACGTGATGAGCGAGCATAACTGCCGGGGTCAGCGGACGGCGGCGGATTCGGTTGGTTTGGCGGCTTACACGATGGATTCGCATAATACCCAGCGTTACGTTGATGAAAACGGTTATGCCCGCAACGAGGGTGATGTACAGGTTGGGGGATTTGAGCCTTACCCGATAAGCTACCGGAGTATTGTTCCGAGAGAAAGCGAATGTTCGAATCTTCTTGTTCCGGTTTGCCTGTCGGCGTCGCATATTTCGTTTGGTTCGATTCGTATGGAGCCGGTGTTTATGGTGCTGGGACAGTCGGCTTCTTCGGCAGCATGTATGGCAATTGACGAGGGAATCAGCGTGCAGGAAGTGGATTACGGAAAGCTGCGTGAACGGCTGCTAAAGGACGGTCAAATCCTGGAATGGAAAGGGGGACAATAAGAAGGGCTTGGAAGCAGAGGTGTGCCGGGGGTCTACGGTTGCCGGTTGGGAACTTCCGTGGTGGTTGTGGCAAATTCATTGGTGTCAAATCTTAGGTTTTTTTTCCGAGTGCATTTTTGTTCATAGTTAGCAAAAAAAATCAAGCGAGATATTCGAGATTACGGATTATTTTGGGTATTCGGCTGGATCATCGGTTTTTCTGGTTCGGGTCTGACACCACCCAAAGCGATAGCCATATTTCTAACAAGTTCGTTTGTGTCGTATTGTGCAGTATAGTCGAGGACTTTTGCGAAGCCGTTTCCTTGATTTTTTGCGAGCAGATAAATTGCCATAATACGCGCGGGCCAGTGAGTATCGTTCAGGCTTTTTGAGGCCGCCTCAATCATATCGTATTCAATCGGCAAATCAATCATCGCAGCCATAGTGTTTACCTTAACGATCCAATCA
>CAZIKS010000176.1:0-8142 GCA_964539795.1 uncultured Pirellulales bacterium | reverse complement strand
ATTTTGCAGTTTTTCCTGACTGCATATTCTTGTGAACTGGGGGCCGCAGGTGAGGCGGATGTTTATTTTTGCTTTCATTTTCATTACGAGCAGCTCGTTCAGGAGCGCTTCGTATTCGATTGGGTCAATGATTGCGTCGGGGATGCGTTTTCCGCGGCCGGTGGGGACAAGTATGAACGGGTTGAAACAGGTAGCTCCGAGTTTTTGTGCGAGGTCCGCGATGCCTACAAATTCGTCGATATTGAGTTTGCTGATGGTGGTGTTAATCTGAAAGCGGACGCCAGCGTCTCTGGCGACTTTTGCGGCTTTTATGGTGGCTTCGAAGGCACCATCGGCCTGCCTGATAGTATCGTGGGTCCTTGGGGAGATGCCGTCGAGGGAGAAAGAAAGGGCCTTTATGCCGGTTCTTTTTAATTTTGCGATGGATTTTTCGTTGATGAGGTATCCGCAGGTAGCCATGACGCGGGGGAGGCGGAGAGAGCGGCAGTGCATAAGCAGGTCGTAAATGTCGTCGCGTTCCATTGGCTCGCCTCCGGTGAAGATAATCATGCATTTTTTGAATGCGGCAATCGAGTCGAGGATTTTTTTGCACTGGCTGGTAGTGAGTTCGTCGGGTTTTCCGGCGGCAGCGCCGGCACGACAATAGACGCAGTTGAAACGGCATTGGCGGGTGACTTCAAAGGCTATTAGAGAAACATTTTTCATTGCGAACCTTTTAATAATTCTGCGGCCTGTTTTGCGAAGTATGTGATAATGATATCGGCACCGGCGCGTTTTATCGAGTATAGCATTTCCATGATGGCGGGTTCTTTTTGGAGCAGGCCGGCATCAGCGGCTGAGTTTAGCATCATATATTCGCCGCTGACATTGTAGGCGGCGATAGGGGAATCGAAGCGGCGCTTTGCGCGGTGAATGATGTCGAGAAAGCAGAGGGCAGGCTTTACCATAACGATATCTGCACCCTGTTCTATGTCGAGGGTGATTTCGGCGAGCGCCTGGTCGGCGTTTGCAGGGTCCATCTGGTAAGTTTTTCTGTCGCCAAAGGCGGGCGTAGAGTCGGCGGCACCTCTGAAGGGACCGTAAAAAGCGGAGGCGTATTTTGCGGAGTATGCCATAATTGCGGTGTCGTGGAAGCCGTTTTGCTCAAGGCACTCCCGGATGTATTGGACTCGGCCGTCCATCATATCCGAAGGGGCAACGATGTCGGCACCGGCCTGTGCGTGTGAGAGGGCGGTTTTTGCGAGGAGGCGGCAGGTTGAGTCGTTGTCAATTTTGCCGTTTTTTATCAAGCCGCAGTGGCCGGACAGGGTGTAGGCGCAGAGGCAAACGTCGGTGATTATGATGAGTTGGGGGACGGCTTTTTTGATTTCTTTGACGGCCTGCTGGAGCGCGCCTTTTTCGGACCAGGCCTCGGAGCCATTTTCATCCTTTTTTTCCGGCAGACCGAATAGAAGCACGGCTGGTATTCCGAGAGCGGCAACTTCGGCGGCCTCGGCGGTTACGGTGTCTGGGGAGAAGTGAAAGCAGCCGGTCATCGATTCGATAGGTTCTTTTAGATTTCGGCCGGGCCTGACGAACAATGGATAGACCAAATCGTCCACAGTCAAGGCGGTCTGGCGGACCAACCTTCGCATTGCAGGGGTGGTACGGAGTCTTCGCATTCTGATTTTCGGGAAAGCCATTATCAAACCCTTTTTAATAGATTAATGATTATCGATTATTCCTCGAGGTTTTTCAATAATCAATTTGCAATTTCGCGGTCGGTTAGATAGCAGGGGGGCTCGTTGAGCCAGTTTTTGGGGTCCGGCTGGGGGGCCAAAAATCTAAAGTTGCCTCTGCATAAGTCGAACCATCTGCAGGTAAGGCATCTTTTGTCGGCAAATTCGGCTTTATTGTGCAAGGCGGCGAGGACGGGGTCGGTCGTGTTTTGCCAGATTTGAGCGAAGGTTTTTTCTTTAATATTGCCGAGGGAGTAGTTGTGCCAAAACTGGTCGGGGTGGACGGAGCCATCCCAGCTTATACAGGCGATTTTTTCGCCGATTTTGTTGCCGCCATTGATTAGTAAAAGCTGTCTGGCTTTTTCATAGCTTTTGTTTTTTTCCTTTATCATTTTTGTGAGAAGGTATGGGCCGTCGGCGTGGTTGCCGACGGTTAGTACTTCGTCGATAAGGGATTTTTTGAAGAAGTCTTGAGTCTTTTCGATTATGGTGTTAATGGTTTGGCGAGTTTGGATGGATGTCAAGCTCTGGGTTTTGAGTTGTTTTGCCCTGCCGGTTAGGATCAAATGATAGAAGCAGATTCTTCTGACAGAGTTTGAAGCGGCAATGTCGAAGATGACGGGGACGTGTTTGTAGTTTTCCTTTGTTATTGTGAAACGCAAGCCGGTTTTGAGGCCGGCATTTTTGCAGTTTTGAATTCCGTCGATGGCGGCTTTGAAGCAGCCTTTGGATGCCCTGAATTTGTCGTGGAAATCTTCTTCGCCGTCGAGTGAAATGCCGACATAACTTACGCCTGCTTCGGCAAGCCTTTCAGCGGTTTCGGAATTTATCAAGGTTCCGTTTGTTGAGATGACGGTTCGCAAGCGGAGCCGTTTGGCTTCGGTGAGCAGTTCAAATAAGTCATCGCGCATTAGCGGTTCTCCGCCGCTAAATAATACTACGGGGCAGCGGGCCTCGGCAAGCTGTGAAAGTAGTTTTTTGGCCTGGTCGGTATTGAGCTGGTTATTATGAAGGTCTGTTTCGGAAGAGCTGTAGCAATGCAGGCATTTTAGATTGCAAGCGGGGGTGGAATTATAGACGACAACGGGGCCGAAGGGATTGTCAGGCTGATATCTTAAATAGTCGGATTGGCCGGCCAAACCACAATATAGCTTTGAGATATTTATCATTATTCGTATGTTTCTTCTATGGCGGCAAGCAGTCCGTCAATTGTGTGAACAGTTGCAGTGACATCGACTTTAATATCGAGATTTTGCAATTGCTGGGAAGTTACAGGCCCAATCGATGCAACTTTGACAACACTTTTTTTTACAACATTCAGAGGGATTTGTTCAAAAAAGCCATTTACGGAAGAAGGGCTTGTAAATGTGAGCCATTCAATGCCACCGGAGGAGATTTTTTCCGTCAGGGATGTGGATTCGTTTTTTTCTGTTTCGACAGTATAAACAGGCTGTTCGGTGATTTCAGCACCGGTTTGTTTGAGGATCTCGACAAGTTCATCGGAGGCAATTTTGGAGCGCAAGAGTAAAATTTTTCTGCCTTTCAAATTGGTAAATTCAATTAGCTGTTTTCCGAGTTCTTTGCCGGTGAAGACGGTGGGGACAAAATCGGCTCTTATTGCGAAGCGGGTTAATGCGGCGGCAGTTTTTCCGCCTATGGCGGCGATTTTTGCGGAGGCGAACACTCTGGCATCTTTTTCGAGGCTTTGTAGGCAGTCGAAGAAAATAGTTACGCCATTTTTGCTGGTAAAGATGAGCCATTCGTAGTTTGGCAGTCGGGCAAGTGTTTCCAAGAATGAATTTGTCTGTGTGAGGGGTATGATTTTTATGGTCGGAAAATGTATGGGATTTGCAGCTCGGCTGATAATCTTAGCAGCGAAATCGGCGTTGCCATTTTTGTCGCGGGTTATGACGATATTTTTTCCGAAGAGGGGCTTTTTCATAAACCAGTTCAAATTGGGATTGCTTTGAGCGGCGGCTCCTATAACGACGACAGCCGGCGGTCCGACTTTTTGCTGTTTACATTTGAGGTCTATACTTCCAAGCGGAGCCTTTACAATTCTTTGAGTGGGGAAGGTGGCGTCGGCAATAACGGCAGCGGGAGTGTTTTCCGTCATTCCGTTTTTTATTAATCGGTCGGCAATAAGAGGCAGATTTCCCATTGCCATATAAAAAACAATAGTACCGTTGAATTGGGCGAGCAGTTTCCAGTCGATGTTGCTTTGTTGTTTATCGGGCGCTTCCTGGCCTGTGACAAAGAGTACCTGTGAACTGTAATTTCTATCTGTGAGCATAACTGCGGCGTAGGCGCCTGCTGCTATAGCGGCAGTTACGCCGGGGACAATCTCGAAATCGATTCCGGCGTTTGCAAGAAGGGCGGCTTCTTCTGCGCCTCTGCCAAAAATGCAGGGGTCTCCGCCTTTGAGGCGGACAACGGTTTTGCCGTCGGAGGCCTTGTCAACCAAGAGCTTATTAATTTGCCGCTGGGTGAAAGAGCCGTCGCCGATTCTTTTGGGGACGTGAATAATTTCAGCGTTGGCAGAGGTATATTTGAGGAGTGCGGGGTTGGCAAGCTTATCGTAAATGACACAATCAGCGGTTTTCAGGATTTGGGCTCCTCTGACGGTAATTAAATCTTCCCGGCCGGGCCCGGCGCCGACCAAATATACTTTTCCCTTTTTTTTGTGGGTTGTCATTTTTTCAACTTTTCCAGGATTTCTCTGCCGCCGGCATCAAGCAGCCGGGAACCAAGCTTTTCAGCGAGCTGTTGAGCTTTTGTTGCAGGGCCGGCAATTTTTCTTCTGATAAAATTTACACCTTCCAAATCAGAAATAAAAGCGAAAATTTCAATGTTGTTTCCAAGAACTTTTGCAAATGCACCTACCGGCCCGTGACAGCCGCATTGGGTTGTTATTAGAATCTGCCGCTCGGTAAAGGCGGTCAAACGGGCATTTTTGTCATCTATGGCGGCGAGCAACTTATTTGTTCCAGTATCGTCGGTTCTTGTCTGAAGGGCCAATGCGCCCTGTGCAGGGGCCGGAATAAACTTTTCGGGGTTGAAGGAGAACGAGATTTTATTTTGCATGTCGAGTCTTTCCAGGGCTGAACGGGCTAAAATAACAGCGACGAAGTTTCCCTCTTCGAAGAATTTTATTCTTGTCGGCACGTTGCCCCTGATAGCGGTCGGCGTAAGGTCCGCCCTTAACTTTTTTACCTGGGCCGAGCGTCTCAGGCTCGAAGTGCCAATTGTGGCGGATTTGGCAAGCAGGTCAAGTGAAGTGACCTGTGGGCCGGCAACGAGGCAATCTTCAGGAAATTGCCTGTCACACACCGCAGCGATAGTCAGACCTCGGAGCTGCTTTGTCGGGAGGTCTTTGAAACTGTGGACGGCGAAGTCTGCGTCTTCTGCGAGCAGGGCATTTTCAACCTGCGAGGTGAAGAAGCCGGTGCTTTTGAGGTTCCATAATGCCGTTTTTTTATCCCTGTCGCCGGCGGTGGCGACTTTTTTGATTTTGATTTTTATATCGGGATAGATTTTCTTCAGCAGGCCTGTGACAACGCGTGTTTGAGCAATGGCTAATTGGGTACCGCGTGTTGCAACAGTAAGTGGTTTTATCATCTGCTGCGTTTGTCCTGTGAGAGAAACATTTTATTAATCCAATCGGCGGCCTCGAGCTGCTGCTGCGTAGGTTCTTCGTCGGAGTTTTTTTTGACGAAAGTAATTGGGCCGTGAAGGACTTTTTTTACAAGAGATTCGGCGAAGAGCTTTAATTTTTCGGTATTGTCGGGACCGAAATCTTTTGCATAGCGTTCGGCTTCAGTATGCGCCAGGTCGGTGGCTTTTTGTGTGAGCTTTGAAATTACGGGAACGAGGTTGAGCGACTCGTACCAGTCGGCGAATTTGGCGGTAAATTCATCGACGATTTTTTTTGCCTTTGGTATTTCGCGGCTGCGTTTTTGCTTATTGCAATCTATCTGCTGGTTCAAATCATCAATGTTGTACAGGGAGACGCATTTGAATTTATTGATTTTCGGGTCTATGTCCCTTGGGACGGCGACGTCTATTATTAGCAGCTCCTTTTTTCTGTTTTTCAGAGGCTGTTGAACCTGCCGATATGTCAGGAGGTTTTCGGTGGCGGCGGTCGAACAGACAAGCAAATCGACCTGGTCCAGGTTTCCGGGCACATCTTTGAGGCTGATTATATTTCCGGTTTTAAGGCGAGAGACGAGAGCCTTTGCTTTTTGCCTGTTTCGGTTTGCTATAATCAAGTTCGGCAGTTGGTTTTTCAGCAGAAACCTTGCAACAAGCTCGGCGTTTTCGCCGGCGCCTATGACCATCGCAGCGCTATCGGACAAATTGATTTTTGTACGGGCCAATTCGACGGCGGCCAGGCCGACAGAAACGGCGCCGCAATTTATACTGGTATTTGTGCGGACGGCTTTTCCGACCCTGAAGGCATTGTGAAAGAGGCGATGAAAAATAAACCTGCTGGTTTTGGCGTCAAGAGATTCGGTGTAAGCGGATTTGACCTGTGAGAGTACCTGATTTTCCCCGAGCATCTGGGAATCGAGGCCTGCGGCGACAGTAAAAAGGTGATGAACAACATCAAGGCCCAAAGTCTGCTTGCTGTATTTTTTCCAGGTGTCGGCGGCTGGAGGGTGTACTTTTCTAATAAGCTTTGTTAAAAAGGCATTACAATCGAAGTTTTTTTCTGCATACATATAGAACTCAAGCCGATTGCAGGTCTGAAGTATTACCGCCTCGCTGATTTTTTCTTCGGCGTGGATTTTTTTCAGGATAAGCTGTCTCTGCTGAAGAGTGAAAGCGACCTTTTCCCTGTGGTCAACAGGGCAGTTGTGATGAGTTATGTTATATAAAACAAGCTTCATCTCTCTTACTTGATTACTCCTTTGCTTTTTTGCCTTTCAGTTGGAGTACATTGTAATAGAAGCAGTTAGAATTATCAAGCCCAAAGCCAACTCAAACTTAGGGGTTTTACCATAAGCTTTTCCTCAGTAAATCCTTGTGAAGCCGGAAACAGGCATTTATTGCTTCGGTCAGCCCCGTCAACAAGCGGTAGGCAGGAAAGTCCGGATTATCCGGCAACGGTTGACTAAGGTAAACTAAACGATCGAAAATGTTCGGATCTTCTTCAACAAGCCAGCCTCCACAAGTTACAAACCACTCCACTCAAGCCCACATTGAACTAAAAAATCGAAACTTCTCCCACCCACAAAGAACCTTTACGTCTGAACCTTCATCTAAAATAACAGCCGTTATTCAAAATTAAAAAAAATCAGGGCCGGGTTGCGGAGGGAGGGAGAGTGAGCGAAACACCCGACCCTGATATATTTCTTGTTTATTTCATAAAATCTCAGTTCCCACAAAGGGCCTTTACTTCTTAACCTTCATCTAAAATAACAGCCGTTATTCAAAATTAAAAAAATCAGGGCCGGGCTGCGGAGGGAGGGAGAGTGTGCGAAATACCCGGCCCTGAAAATTCCTTGTTTATTTTTTCTTTTATTGCATAAATATTTCCCTGCAAATAAGGCAGTGCGCCACCCGGACACTTGGGTGCCGGCGGAGAAAGGTGGCGCACTGCGGAGGACTCTTATTATTTCTTAACAAATCAACCATTGAACCCTTCGTCGCTCTATATAACCGCCGATGCCCCAAAACAAAAAAGAGCACCGCCGCCCTGCGCTCGATCGAGGCTCACGACTGCCTGTCAAGAACGCGAAAGCAAACGGTGCTCTCTCTATAGACTTTTCGAGAACACCTGCCCTTGTGCTAAGAATAGCACAAAAGCTACGGTGGCCTCCGCCTAAACGAAAGCCACCGAGCCTTCCACACGTTTCTTGACAAACTTTCATAATCTTCCGATTATGAATTCGTGATTCCGATCGAAACGTATAGAACCTCAGTGATTCTTATTTATTCGCGGTTTTCTCTCCGCGTATCATTATTATATACTTGTTATCTTATTTGGCAAGTACTTTTTTAAGTTTTTTTCATATTTTTTTCACCCCTTTTTTTCTCTTTCTTACGCTTTTTACCCCGATTCAGCTCTTCGAAGATAGACCGCTGTGATTCTTGAACAAAGAAACCCGCTTTTTTCAGTACCTCCTCGTACTCAGCTTTCGATAACAACACAAATTCACTCAGATGCGCATTGATATCTTCATCCCAGTAATTATCATAATCAAGTTCTGTCGCTTCGTTTCTCTTTAATGCGCCGCGGAGTTTACCCCTTATGGAGGCGGCTTCCTTACTGGTTGGCCATATCAACAGTTTCTTGTCCCTTTGCAGTATGGAAATTTTGAACAACCATAGAATGGCCCATATCGTCCATTCCGTAACACCATACGTGACCCACACTTTGGGCAACTTTTGGTTTTAGTATCAGTATCTTTAACCGTTGTTG
>CAZIKS010000175.1:0-8156 GCA_964539795.1 uncultured Pirellulales bacterium | reverse complement strand
GGCAGCCAATTTGCGCAAGGAAGGACCGACCGTCATTATAGCCGGCGTAAAAAAACTTATAGCCGCCCCGGTGATGGCTTCTGACCTGCGTGCCTCGGCGGCTCTGGTTCTGGCCGGATTGGTCGCCGAAGGAGTTACAACTATCCAGAGAGTTTATCACATCGACCGAGGATATGAAAAAATCGAAGAAAGGTTAAACCCTCTCGGCGCAAAAATAACACGAGAAACTGGTTAGTAGACCGATTTTTCACACTATAAACTTCCTAATGCCCTTTAAATGACGGTTTTTGCCAATTTTTCTTGACAGTAATGTGATTAATTTGGTATAAATAAAGGCGTAATGCCGTATGGAGTTTTAATTTTAGACTGATTATAGCAATTTTAACTGTTAACGGAGGAGGACTCTATGCCTAAGAAATTGACCCTTTTCTTTTATCTTATTTTAACACTGGGCCCGGCCGGCAGCATCTCTATGGGCGAAAACATTGTTTTTGATGCCAACAGTTCGAATTCCACCAATAGTAGCTGGACACTAAACTGGTCGCACACAATAGGCAGCGGTGAAAATCGTATCCTGATAGTCGGCTTGGCCGGCGAAGACAACAGTGACAACAACCTCGTAGTAAACAGTATAAAATATAATAACGTTAATTATGCACCTTGTAATCGGTTCGAGCATAACCGAAGGGACCAGCTATAAAATGAAGACCGAGTTATATTACCTGCTGGAAAGCGATTTGCCTCCCTCCGGCTCTTACACTATTGCAGTGATGTATTCGGGTGAGGTTACAAGGATATGCGGCGGTGGTATTTCTCTGGCCAACGTGGCTCAGGAGCCCGCCGAGGCGGTAGATACCAATTCTATCACATCGGGGCATAATATCTCCACCGATATTACTACTCAGACTGATGGTGCCTGGGTAGTTGATGTAGTTGGTAGTAGTAACGTCGGTTCGTTTACACCAACCGGCATCGATATGCTGGAGCAGTTTAACGTTTCCAGTAGTGGCAGTAGCGCAGCGGGCGGCACCAGGTTGGCGGCTTCGGCAGGGCCAGTCACAATGAGTTGGTATCATCCCAGTACCAGCCGAATAACGCACTCAGTGGCGGCGTTTTCACCGGTGAACCTTGAAAGGGCAACCAACCCCAGCCCTATGCATCTGGAGACTAATGTGGCTCCTGATGTTCAAATTAGCTGGGTTGCCGGCCAAAGTGCCGACAGCCATGACGTTTACTTTGGCAAGGATCTTGACGATGTCAACAATGCAGACAACACCTGGCCGGTGGGTATAAGTATTTACAAGGGCAACCAGGCCATTGACGCTAATACTTATGACCCTGTAGGTTTACTTGAATCGGAGCAGACCTATTACTGGCGAATTGATGAAGTCAACGACACCGAGCCCAGCATTTCCAGGGGCAATGTCTGGAACTTTACGGTAGAGCAATATATGCCCGGTGATTTTACCGATGACGGTGTAATTAACAATGCAGACATTGGGATGTTATCCGACCAATGGCTTGATAGTGGCCCAGAGGTAACGGCCGATGCCGATTTCGATGATGAAGTTAACTTTAATGATTTTGCAATCGTAGCCAATGACTGGGTTCCCATCTTTCCGAACGAATGTGACGATTGGCAGACGCTTCATCCGGAATGGATATTCTGTGATGATTTCGAAGTTGACTCGACCTTTGTCAGGACTGGCAGGTACTTTGAATATGACAGTGATGGCGGCG
The DNA here is from genome assembly GCA_964539795.1 of uncultured Pirellulales bacterium. Taxonomy (GTDB): domain Bacteria; phylum Planctomycetota; class Phycisphaerae; order Sedimentisphaerales; family Anaerobacaceae; genus CAZTKW01. The sequence goes on along the minus strand of CAZIKS010000175.1, from coordinate 6,416 downwards.
ATTTCATACCTGTCGAGGGAGTTGGACTTGACGAATCTATAGGGATGAGAGTCATATTTCAGGCCGGCGAGCAAACTGCCGGCGGTTTCAAACTTGCCTTTGGTCGAAATCCAAATTCTTATATGAATAAGGGTATAAGAAATACCGAGGACTTTCGGGATGTTTATTACCGGATGTACCTGAAGATGCAGGATGGCTGGGTGGGCAGTCCCGCAAAACTTTCAAGAGCGACCTGTTTTTCTTCTGCGACTGATTGGTCGCAGGCAATGATAGCCCATTTGTGGAGCAGCGGGGATTATCTTCTGGTTGACCCTGTCAGATGTGTGGATCTGGCTACCAGCCTGGTAAAGTGTATAGGCTACAATGACTTTGATAATATGGACTGGATTGGACATCTGGCAGGAGTTACACCCATATTTGACTCTGTGCATGACGGCATCTGGTATTGTGTAGAGGCGCATGTGAAGCTGAACGACCCGGGAATATCTAACGGCATACAAGAATTTTGGATAGATGGCAATCTGGAAGCGAGGCGGGACTACTTGAATTTTGTGTCCTCTTATACGGATTATGCCATAAATGCTGTCTTATTTGAGAATTACTGGAACAGCGGTTCACCACAGTTGCAGGAGCGTTACTTCGATAATATCGTGGTTTCGACCCAGCCAATTGGCCCCTGGGAGCCATAATCCGGTAACGGCCTACATATCAGCAGCGCAACAATAGCTGTTGAAAAGCTTTTCAAAGTTTGGTAGTCGACATTAATTTATTTTGGGAGGATGAGATGAAAAAGCTTGTGTTTTTAGCATTAGTGTTAGGCGTTTCTCTGACAAGCGTCGCCGATACTTTCGGCCCTGATTTTGTTGAGTGGGACGATATTGCTTCTTTAACCGAGCAGTGGTTGGCTGGCGGCTGTTCTGGGGGTAACAATTGGTGTGAAGGATCCGACCGTGACCATAGCGGCAGTGTCAATTTTGATGATTTTGCTGTAACGGCCCGGGACTGGTTCAAACCCGTAAAACTTCCTTCATTCCCGGGTGCCGAAGGCTGGGGTGCAGTTACTGCCGGTGGACGAGGGGGCCAGATAATAAAGGTAACCAACCTTAATATCAGCGGCCCGAATTCTTTGGCGGCGGCCTGTGCTACCAGCGGACCAAGGATCGTGGTGTTCGAAGTCAGTGGTGTTATCAATGGGGATGTTCGCATTACCCAGCCTTATATTACGATTGCCGGCCAGACCGCCCCGGGAGCGGGAATTACGATAGAGGGTATGCTCGGCTCATATGACTACGGAGTCCACGATGTGATTGTTCGGCATTTAAGAATGCGCAGACAGCGCGCTTATGACGCCAGCGGCGATTGCATACAGATGGGAGGATTAGGACCGTCGGGAACAGGAACTTACAATTTAATACTTGACCACCTTTCCTTAAGCTGGGCAAATGATGAGGAAATCGACTTCTACCACAGCCACGACGCTACCGTCCAGTGGTGTACGGTCGAGGAGACTGATGACGAAGGGCATCCCGAAGGCGCGCACAACAAGGGTTTCATCAATGCCGCTTCAGACAGCGGTGCTATTTCCCTCCACCACAATTTATGGGCTCACCATTATAATCGCGTCCCGTGTATGGCGCCTTACAGAGCAAATGCCGCCTGCGATTTCCGAAACAACCTGATTTATAATGTTTACGGCGGCCTTACCCACGACGGCCATCAGGACAACATCCAAAGCCCCCTCAATAACTTCAACAATTATTGGAGACGGGGACCAAACAGCATAGACAGGATATATCCTTTTGCCAATTATGACGTTGTTGATTATTACATAGCGGACAACTATTTTGAAGGCTGGGGATTGGCAGACCACCCACACTTCTGGTACTGGTCATCTCCGCCAGGTCCCAACGTTCCGCCGAACTGGATGCAGTTTAACCAAAATGGAGGCGTACTGACCTCTCCTGCCGATGTTCCGCCTGTAACAACTCAAACGGCTCTGGAAACCTATGACCTTGTACTGGCCGAAGCCGGATGCTGGCCGAGAGACCGGGTTACAAATCGAACCGTCACAGAGGTCCAGGACGGCACAGGCCAGTGGGGAAGGAATGCCCCGCTGGCGCCTACCGATGAATGGTTTATGGACGGCCTGACTCCCGGAACGCCGCCGACGGACACCGATGATGATGGTATGCCCGATACATGGGAGCTGGCGCACGGTTTAAATCCCGATAATCCCGATGACGCTGATAACATTGTACCCAAAGGCGCCTCGGAAAATGACCGACATAGGGGTTATACATATATCGAATTCTACATAAACGAGCTGGCAGACAATTTGCTGCCTCAGTAGAACTGGAAAAATGAGTTTGGTATGTTATTACCATCTTGCTCATTTTTCTATTAAAGCCTGTTAAAGAGCTTAGATAAAAAACCGCTTGTAATGGACGAGAAATTGATGACATAAGAGAAAAGCCGTAGGAAAACCTTATAGGCAGTAGAATCCAGGATTTGTAAGTGTCTGTAAATAAAGAGATTATGTGTTTTGGTGATTTTGCCGCTTTTTTTTCTAAACCTCAAGGTCATAATTTGGTATAATAAATAGCGTTGTTGTGTTTTAAGTGTTTTTATTTTTAAGGAGGAGGTTATGCATAAGAAGCTCTTTTTGTTAATATCCTTGTGTTTTTTACCGGCACTGACAGGTAGTGCCTGTGCGGATTATTTCTTAGGGGATGATTTTGAGTCGTACAGCGACACACCAAATCTGAAGAATACCTGGGACCCAACCGGTGCAACGGAAACGTGGTATTATCTTGACATAACTTTTGTGCATTGGGGGAGCAAATCGCTTAAGATTTGGTACGAAAACAGTGCTCTCTCCCCATATTATTGCGGTGTCAGCCGAACGATGGATAGCCCTAAGGATTGGACTTTGCTCGGTACTGCTGAGGGTCTGTCGCTATGGTTCAGGGGTAGTCCCAATGCAGACCAGATTTATATCAGGCTCAAGGACAGCAGCGACAGAGAGGCTCTGGTTAAGTACACCGATTTTTGGGACCCCGCCAACCTTGTGCTGGAACAATGGCAACAATGGAAAATTGACTTTGGATACTTTACCGACAATAACGGCGATTTTGATATGACCGAAGTCGAGATGCTCGAGATTGGTGTTGGTGAGCCTGTCGGAGCAACACCGGGAGTTCCTGGCGGCGGCGAGATATATTTTGATGATATCAAACTTTATCAGCGCAAATGTGACTTCAGTGAAGGAGAGCCTGAAGCTGATATAAACAAAGATTGCGTGGTTGATTGGGATGAAGTCAATGCAATGGCGGATGAATGGCTCGATGATAATTACGACATTGAAGCCGATACAAATCGTGACGGAAAAGTTGATTTTGGAGACCATGCTGTTATGGCGAATAACTGGCGTGATACCGGCAGTAAAATATATGAGTGTGATTATTGGCAAACTCTCCATCCCGAGTGGATATTCTGCGATGATTTTGAAACCACTGCACCCTTGGTAGCCACCGGCAGGTATTTTGAATATAATAATGATGGCGGTGATTTCATACCGCTCAATGGCGTTGGCTTTGATGGTTCCAGGGGTATGAGAGTCATATATCAGGCCGGTGAACAGAGTGCAGGCTCACTTCATCTTGCATTCGGTAGAGTCCCGCAGGGTTACTTTAATAAAGGAATCAGAAATACCGAGGATTTCAGGGAGATTTATTACAGGATGTATCTCAGAATGCAGCCCGGCTGGATAGGTTATAACCCCGACCCATATAATCCGGGGTACTCCGCCAAGTTGTCGAGAGCTTTCAGCTTTGCCAGTTCCACTTCATGGGCACAGGCAATGATAGCACACTTGTGGACAGGGGAATATTGTCTTGCCGTTGACCCCGCAAGCGGTGTCGAAGACGGTGTGGTCGTGACAACCAAATATAATGATTTCGATAATCTGCACTGGCTTGGCAGTCAGCCAGGTGTTACCCCGATATTTGATTCCGACCACGATGATACCTGGTTCTGTATCGAAGCTCATGTCAAGCTGAACGACCCGGGCCTGTCAAATGGTATACACGAGTTCTGGATAGATGGACAGCTTGAAGCAAGGCGGACAGGCTTGAATTTCGTAGATACCTGGACAAGTTATGCCATCAACGCTGTCTATCTTGAAAATTACTGGAATGCTCTATCGCCGGTGACACAGGAGCGTTACTTTGATAATTTTGTGGTTTCGACTCAGCCCATCGGCTGCATAGATAATTGATACCACAAAAACCTTATCAGCCATAACATGGTCCCTGTGTTGTTGACATCACTACCAGCAAGTCTGAGTAGACTGACGATACGCTCCATATCAAAGCACTGCCTCTATAAATAACGGGCAATGCCGAAGGGTAACTGACCGTCGCAGAATTACCGCTTTGATTTTATTGCAGTGCCGGTATAATCGGTCTTATGAGAAATCCCGTCCTAAGCGAACTTTTTAATCAAATGGCCGACATTATGGAAATCCTCGGTGAGGATCGTTTCCGCTTCAATAGCTACCGAAAGGTAGCACGTATTATTTCCGATATGCCGACCGACATTGAGACCCTGCTAACAACCGGCCGACTCGCAAAGACACCCGGAATCGGAAAATCAAGCCTTGCAAAGATTGAGGAATTCTTAAAAACCGGTAAGATAACAGTTCATCAGCAGTTACTCACAAAAATCCCACCGACTCTGCTTGAACTGCTCACAATACCCGGCGTCGGATCAAAAGGCGTTAAAGCGGTTTATGAAAAACTAAACGTAAAAAGCATCACCGAACTGAAAAAAGCTATTGAGGACGGTTCTTTAGCCGCCTTAGCAGGATTCGGTGATAAGAAAGCAGCGGTGATAGCAAGAGGCATCGAATTCCTTGAAAAATCAACCGGCAGAATACGCCTTGACCAGGCTGCCGAGGCTGCGGAACTGGTCGGCCAATTCCTAAAAACCCTCTCCGGCATCCGCAGAATACAGACTGCCGGCTCACTACGGCGATGGGCTGATACTATTGGAGATGTAGATATTCTTGTCGCCGACGGTAAGGGCAAACAAATCATACAGGCTTTTATAGGTGCTCCCTTTGTACAGGAAGTGCTCGCAGCCGGGCCGACAAAAGGCTCGGCTATAATCCAGGCCGAAACATGTCCGGTGCATGTTGACGTTCGTGTTGTCCCGGAAAAAAGTTTCGGAGCGGCAGCTCAATATTTTACCGGTTCAAAACAGCACAACGTGCGTCTGAGAGAAATCGCAGTGAAAGCAAAGCTGAAGCTCAACGAGTACGGCCTTTTCAAAAAAGACAAAATGATTGCAGGAGCATTCGAAGAAGAAATCTATCGAAAGCTTGGACTCGATTATATCGAGCCGCTCCTGCGTGAGGACCGTGGAGAAATCGACGCCGCACGGAACCATTCACTGCCTGAAACGGTTAAACTCGCAGATATAAAAGGCGACCTCCACGTTCACACAAATGCCTCAGATGGAGACTGCGATATATCCGAACTCGCCGAGGCAGCGAAAACAGCGGGGTATAAATATATCTGTATAACAGACCACTCCAAGTCGTCGGCAATTGCCAACGGCCTGTCGGCCAAACAATTATCAAATCAGATTAAGCAAATTCACAAACTTAATGAAAAACTAAAATCCATAACAATTCTGGCGGGAACCGAGGTTGATATTCTTGCAGATGGTTCCTTGGATTTCGACAACAAACTTCTCGCCGACCTTGATTTTGTAATAGCTTCGGTTCATTCGGGCATGGCCAGTTCACGGGAAAGAGTAACAACTCGGACGTTAAAGGCAATGGACAACCCGTATGTTAACTGTATTGCACATCCTAACGGCAGGCTTATCGGCCAGCGGGAACCAATGGATATCGACATTGAAGCAGTAGTCAAACACGCAGTTGAGACGGGTACCGCTCTGGAGGTAAATGCAAATCCCTGGCGTCTGGATTTAAAGGACACCCACTGCAAAATGGCAATCGAGGCCGGAGTTAAGCTGCTCATTGGGACCGACGCCCACAGCATTGCAGGCCTTGGATTGATGGGCTTTGGAGTAGCAACGGCTGCGCGCGGTTGGGCAACGAAGGCCGACATTCTGAACACTCTCTCAGCGGCAAAAATTAAAAGCTGGGCTGTTAATAAAAGAAAGAGATAAAGCAACAAAGCGGTGTTTGTTGCATTAAAGCGGTGTGTATGATAATATGCTGCGGTAAAATAGGGAATGTTACCGCCTGCGGCGGCTGATGAAGAAGTTTGCATTACCGGCAGGAAGTTCTTATATTTTAAGAACTTGAAAAATTGAAGCGCTCGTAGCTCAGCAGGATAGAGCATCGGTTTCCTAAACCGAAGGTCAGAGGTTCGAGTCCTCTCGGG
>CAZIKS010000174.1:0-8226 GCA_964539795.1 uncultured Pirellulales bacterium | reverse complement strand
ATAAAATAATCAAAGAAATCGACCCCAATGCAATTATCGCCTATGTGCCGGGCTGTCCTCCTAAACCAGAGGCGATTATATCCGGAGTGGTAAAGGCACTGTCGGCTATATGATGTTTGAAATGAGATATAAATTATGAATCAGGAAGAACTAAATAAGAAGATATCAGAAATAAAAGCCAAGCTCATCGGGTATGAACAGCCGTTGGCAAACAGAATATATCTTAGCTGTGAGGCAGAAAACAGCTATGCGTTAAATAAGTTTCTTTTTGAAGATGTGCCTTTAAGATTTTTGATTGCCACAGGCATCGATTCTGAAGACTGCTTCGAGATTCTCTATCATTATGCATACGACCAAACCGGCTGTGTGGTTACCTTAAAGACGTTTATTCGCGACCGAGAGAATCCAGCAATAGAATCCATCTCGCCGTTTCTGCCAGCCGCCGAGTGGATAGAAAGAGAGTTACACGACCTGCTGGGAATCGAGATTAAGAATCATCCTGATATGCGGCGACTGATACTTGCTGATGACTGGCCCGAAGGCGTTTACCCGATGCGAAAAGAGGCGAAAAAGTAAGAAATAACAGTGAATTTTTACAACTTATATGAATTTAGACTAATATGAAAAAGACAATTAAAAAACCAGTTCTGTCAGTTGGGCCGTTCCATCCACTGCAGGAAGAGATGGAATACTTCCAGCTAACCCTCGACGGCGAAATTGTAACGGATATCGATATGCGAATCTCCTATAATCATCGCGGTATCGAAAGAATCAGTGAAACGCTGCAATTCGACCAGGTTCCGTTTCTGGTATCGCGCATATGCGGGATTTGCTCAGCTTCTCATCCTTTAGCTTATGTGCGAGCGGTGGAAGAGCTTGCAGGTGTAAAGCCGCCGGAGCGGGCATTGTATGTGCGAACGATTATCACCGAGCTTGAGCGGATTCACAGCCATATACTCTGGGCGGGTCTTGCAGGACACTTTATCGGCTATGATACGGTGTTTATGTGGGCGTGGAAATATCGTGAGCCGGTACTTGATTTGCTGGAAGAAATAACAGGCAACAGAAACAACTACGGCAATGTCAAAATCGGCGGTTGCCGCGAAGACATCCCCGATGAGCTAAAGCCTAAGATACTAAAGGATATGGACGAAATCGCAAACAAGATGGATATGCTTATCAAGGCGGTTCTCGACGACCCGATTCTTCACGCCCGACTCAAAGGTGTAGGGATATTAAAGAACGAAGATGCTATAAAATATGCGGTAGCAGGACCGACCGCCCGAGCCAGCGACGTTGCCATCGATGTACGAGCGGATGACCCGTACGGTGTATATTCAGAACTGGACTGGAATGTGATTGTCCAGCCGGAAGGCGATGTCTTCGCCAAGGTGGTTGTCCGACTTATGGAGGTCGTAGAAGCCATTAAGATAGTCAAACAGGCCATCCAAAAGCTACCTGACGGCCCTGTGGCCGTAGAGGTCAAGGAAATCCCACCGGGCGAGGCAATCGGACACGTAGAAGCACCCAGAGGTGAAACATTCCATTATGTGCGGAGTGACGGTGGTAATCGGCCGGTACGCCATAAAGCAAGGGCACCAAGTTATGTCAATGTACCCTCGTTTAAGGCCTCCTGCATAGGTCAACATATTGCTGATGTTACGATCACACTGGCAGCGGTTGACCCATGCTATAGTTGTACCGAGAGACTGGCTGTTGTTGACGGGCAAAATAAAATAACACACGATTACGAGGAACTTTTGCGTTTGAGTCGTGAGAAAACAGCACGAATAATTCGTGAAGCGTGAATGGAGGTTAATAAAATTGGATAATATTTTATTTGTGACGGTTTTTTTGCCACTGGCAGCAGGTTTTATTCTTCTGTTTCTTCCGAATAAAATAAGGCTGTTGAGCAAAATATTGACTATGGTTCTCTCTGTAGTCACGTTCTGGCTGGCCATCAAGATATTCAGGTTTGGTTCGGCTGATTACAGTTGGTCTCTTGCTCAGATAGGTGAGTTAAACTTAGAATTATTGCTGAGAGTTACACCGCTTGGAGCATTTATGCTGATGGCTTCCTGCGGTTTCGGCCTGCTAATAACGCTGTATTCATTAAAATCGATGGCCGGAGTGAAGCAGGCGAATGAATATTACGGTTCCATACTGTTGACCGTCGGGGGCGCTGCGGGGATACTGCTTTGTAATCATCTGCTGTTTTTACTGATATTCTGGGAGATTGTGACTGCTTCCCTGTATCTTCTGATAACAACAGGAGGCAAGAACTGTAATTTTGCAGCAACGAAAAGCTTCGCAATGATAGGGGCATCGGATGCGGCTTTTCTGCTCGGAATAGCAATGGTATGGTCACTATCCGGTACGTTTGTTATCTCTGAAATAAGCATAGGCACAACATCAGGGCTTGCCATTATAGCTTTCTTATTACTTATGACAGCGGCTATTACCAAGGCGGGGGCCCTGCCGCTGCATACGTGGCTACCCACCAGCGGTGAGTATGCACCGGCATCGGTGATGGCATTATTGCCCGCAGCAATAGATAAACTTTTAGGAATTTACCTACTGGTAATAGTCGTGCGACAAATATTTATACTTCAGTCAGCCGCATTGAGTATTACGCTGGCACTTATAGGCTCAACAACGATAATTATTGCGGTAATGATAGCGATGGTTCAGCACAATCTCAAGAAGCTGTTGTCATATCACGCTATCAGCCAGGTGGGCTATATGATTCTGGGCATAGCAACCCTTACGCCGGTCGGTATTGCCGGCGGTGTTTTTCATATGCTCAACAACGCAATATATAAGTGCTGCTTATTCCTTTGCGGTGGTGCTGTTGAACAGGCAACGGGCACAGCAGAACTTGATAGACTCGGCGGCTTAGGCAAAAAGATGTCGATTACTTTCGGCGCCTGTATGATTGCGGCCTTGAGTATTTCGGGGATACCGCCTTTGAATGGTTTTGTTTCCAAATGGATGATTTATCAAGGTGTAATTCAAATGGGCAATACTGCAGGAGCCAACGGCGCAGCCAGTTTATGGCCTGTTTGGCTTGTGGCCGCCATTTTCGGAAGTGCCCTTACTCTGGCTTCATTTGTCAAACTGATACACTCGATATTCCTTTCCCGCCTGCCGGATAATTTGAAAGATGTAAAAGAAGTTTCGCTAGCTATGAAGGTTCCGATGGTTGTGCTCGCTTTTCTGTGTGTGTTTTTAGGTGTTTTCTATCATTGGCCTTTGAAACACCTGATTTACCCTGCTCTGGATACCGAGCCGGGGGCAATTTTCGGCATTTGGGAATCCAAAGTCGCTACAGGGCTGTTAATTGTTGGGCTTGTGCTCGGCTGGTTAATCCTGAAGATATCAAAGCAAAGCAGAGTTGTGCCTACGTGGTACTGCGGTGAAATACAAGATAACGACCAAATGATAATACCCGGGACGCATTTTTATAAAACCGTCTCGTCTATGGGCGGCTTGAAGCAGCTTTATAGCAGCCAGGAAAAAGGCCACTTTGATTTGTATAATCAAGGCGGTAAAGTGGGTTCGGCGTTGACGAGTTTTCTGCGAATGCTGCATTCGGGAGTGCTTCCGATGTACCTAACGTGGGTTACCTTGGGATTATTGTTAATACTGTTTGCGGTCTGTAAGATTTGGTAAGGCATGTTCGTCTTGCGTGTTGCGTAAAGTATACGCGATGCGAGAATTGAAGTGAGGATAGTAAGTATGGCGATATTTTATACATTACTGGTGTTTATAATAATTGCCGCATTTATAGCGGTTGAGACGAAAAAACTGTTAAGTGCGGTGATATGTATCGGGGCGATTGGATTCGGTGCTTCAATAATGTTCTTGTTTTTGTGGGCACCGGACATCGCAATAACTCAGATTGTAGTTGAAGTTTTAGGATTGATTATCCTGATTCGTGCGACAATCTCCCGTGACCGCACCTTTATAGCAGGTGACAGAGAGTTCTTCGGACTTATCGTTTCAATTGTAATAATCTTTATGATTGCGCTGGCCGGCGTATCAGTTTTTCCCGAGGCTTTGCCTGATTTCGGGACGGCTATTTTTACCGAAACGAGCAATGCAGCTTCGCAAACCTACATCGAAGAAGGTCTGGAAAAGACAGGTGCAGCCAATCTTGTGGCCTCGGTCATTCTGGATTTTAGGGCTTACGACACACTGGGCGAAGCAACTGTGCTGTTTACTACAATTATCGGCGCTACCGTTATCCTGAGAAAAAAGACTAAAAAGCTTCTGGAGGAACCAGACCTATGAAAGGTATGACAATAATAGTAAAGAACATAAGCAGCTTTGTAAAGGTTCTCATTTTCCTTTTCGGCATTTATATTATTCTTTTCGGTCATCTTACACCGGGCGGGGGTTTTGCCGGCGGTGTGATTGTGGCATCTTCTTATGTGTTGCTCATGTTAGCATACGGCAGAGAATTCGCGGAAGAAAACCTGTCACTTTCGACTACTTCAAGGCTTGATTGTGTAGGCGCTCTGCTGTTTGCGGCTGTAGCCTTATTCGGCTTGTTTTATGGAACTGCGTGCTTTTTCTTGAATTTTATTCATCAAAAAGGCTGGTGGGGCGAGCCGTTTAAACTCCTAAGTGCAGGTACCATACCTCTGTCAAATATCTTTATCGGCATTAAAGTCGGTGCGTCATTATTTCTTGTTATTCTTGTACTTTCGAGCTTCAGGCTTGAAACTTCTGCGAGTGAAAAGGAGTAAAACCAATGCCTTATGCATTATGCTTTTTATTGTTTATGATTGGGCTGTATTGTGCTGTTGTCAAAAAAAATATGGTCAAGATTGTAATCGGCATTTTGATTATGGAATACGCCGTAAATCTTTTCCTGATAATGTTGGGCTTTCGCTGGGGCGGGAGAGCTCCTATTGTCACTGCGGAAGATATGTCCGGCGGCAGTCTCAGCGAGTTATTCGTAAACAGCAGCGTTGACCCCCTGCCGCAAGCTCTTGTACTTACCGCAATTGTCATTAGCTTAGGTTCGCTGGCTCTTATGATTTCAATATGTATCAGAACTTACGAGAGATACGGCACCTTTGATATAACTCAAATAAGGAGACTGAAAGGATGACCATACCGCTGCCTGTTTTTGTTGCTATTCCCTTGGTGACGGCGTTTTTGCTTCCACTTTTCGGCAAAAAGGGCAAAGCCGCTGCAACGGCTTTAGCTAATCTGGCCACTCTTTTATTGCTCGTATCGGCCATTACTTTGGTTGGGCAATCCCGTGTTTACGAAATGGGTAAATGGTCCATTCCGCTGGGGATTAACCTTGTCCTTGACGGTTTAAGCTGCCTCCTGCTGTTGGCTATCAGCGTGGTTAGTTGTGCGGCGATGCTCTTCAGCGTCAGATACATGGAGCGATACACGGCCAAGTCCAAATATCTGAGTCTGTTTATGCTTATGGTTGCAGGTATGAACGGCGTGGTGCTTTCCGGTGATATTTTTAACCTTTTTGTCTTTTTGGAAATTGCATCACTGGCATCTTACGCACTTGTCGGCTTCGGCTGTGAGCACGAAGAACTCGAGGCGTCTTTCAAATATATGGTTCTTGGCAGCATCGCTTCTTCGTTTGTGCTTTTCGGTGTCGCCCTTGTTTACGGCAATACGGGCTCACTTAATATGGCCTACATTTCACAGGCAATATCCAGGACAGGTATAACAGCCGGCCTTGGGTTTGCCCTGGGATTGTTTGTTGCCGGTTTCGGCCTTAAGGCCGCCCTGGTGCCGTTTCATGCTTGGCTTCCCGATGCACACCCGTCGGCTCCAGCTCCGATTTCAGCTATGCTCAGTGGTGTGCTGATTAAAGCACTCGGCATTTACGCCCTTTGCCGTATGGTTTTCAATGTCTTCGGCGTTACGGTGCCGATGGGCTGGGTCTTAACGGTACTTGGCCTTTTGAGTATGGTGGGCGGGGCATTTTTAGCCATGGGACAATGGGACATCAAACGCCTTATGGCCTATTCGAGCATCAGTCAGATAGGCTATGTTGTCCTCGGAATCGGCATGGGAGGTATTATTCTTGCTAATGATGGAAATGTTGCGTGGGCTTCCTTAGCCATCCTTGGCGGACTGTTCCACTTAGTGAACCACGCTGTTTATAAGTCATTATTATTCTTAACGAGCGGCTCGTTGGAAATGTCAACAGGCACAAGAGAGTTGAAACAAATGGGCGGTCTGGCAGAGAAAATGCCAGTTACACGCACAACCGCCACCATTGCTTCGGCATCCATTGCAGGGATACCACCATTCAGCGGGTTCTGGAGCAAACTGCTTCTGGTAATTGCAGCAGTTCAGGCGAGTTTCTACTGGGTAGCAGCAGTGATTGTTTTTGTAAGTTTGTGCACTTTAATTATGTATCTGAAAGTTCAAAGATATGCTTTTCTTGGCGAGCTGCCGGAAAATCTGCAGGAAGTAAAAGAGAATAAAGGGACAATGGCCATTGCAATGGTATCCCTGGCCTGTCTGTGTGTGCTTATGGGTCTGCTTTTAATACCCTCTTTAAGAGAGAGTATACTCGAGCCTGCCGTAACGGTTCTGACCGACGGGCTACAATACTCATCTAATATAATCAATATGTGATAAACGCAAGGTGTGAGAATATGAAACGATTGATTTATTTTATTTTAGGTTTTATTATCTGGATGCTGCTTACGTGGACCACCGATACTCAAGTGGTTATTGCCGGGCTGATAGCTTCGGCTATAGTTGCGATTTTATTCCATGAAATACTGCCTAAAGAACATCATTTATTTATTTCGCCGATGCGGCTGTTCTGGCTTTTGGTTTATCTGCCTGTATTTTTCTATTACGTGATGAAGGCCAATCTTGATGTTGTCTATCGTGCTCTTCATCCGAAAATGCCGATAAATCCGGGCATCGTAAAAATAAAAACAGAACTGACAACAGAATCCGGCATCACAGCTCTGGCAAATTCGATAACTCTAACGCCGGGGACTCTGACTGTGGATTTGACAGATGACGGCTTTTTGTATATTCACTGGATTAACGTGAAATCCGATGATATCGAGGAAGCGACTAAAGATATCGCTTATAAGTTCGAATGGTTTTTGAAGAAAATTTTCGAATAGAGGTAACTATGACAGTATTAACAGCATTATTTTATATCGGTTTATTTTTGTGTTGTTTTCTGTGCCTGTACCGCATAGGTCGCGGCCCCAGCACCCCGGATAGAACCGTAGCAATTGATATATTAGGCATAGTCATAGTGGGTTTCTGTGCTATTCTCGGAATGGTTACTGGAAGGGATTTCTATCTCAACATCGCTCTAGCGTGGGCATTGTTGAGTTTTATTGGCACTATAGCATTAGCAAAATTTTTGGAGGGCCGAAGTTTCGATGACTGATATAACAGGATACATACTGATAATAGTCGGGATTTTGTTCGATATATTCGGATGCATAGGCCTGGTTCGTTTTCCCGATGTTTACAACCGTCTTCAGGCTTCTACAAAATGTGTAACCCTTGGCACTATTCTGCTGTTAGTCGGTGTTGCGCTGGTGAGTAATTCGGGATCTACTGCGGCCAAAGCAATAATCTGTGCAGTGTTTATATTGATAACTTCCCCCACCGCCGCTCATGCGATTGCCAAAGGATCTCATGCTTATGGCGTGAAGTTGTGGGAGAACAGCGTCGTCGATAAATACGCAGAGGAAAAAGAAAAGTAAACACTTAAGTCTGTAATCAATTATCAACGGGAGTTTGAAATTGCGTTTACCAAAATTAAGAGAATTAAAAGAAGCTGTTACAGCGGTCTTTTCGCCCCGATTCACCACTCATTTTCCGTTTGAGCCGTGCATAGTGCCGGAAAGGTACCGAGGCAAGCCGGAATTCGACACAGAAACCTGTATCGGCTGCGGCGCTTGTGTAAATGTCTGTCCGACAAATGCGCTGACGATGGTTGACGACATAGAAGCGTCGACTCCGGTTAGGAAAATCACCCAGCAGACCGATGCGTGTGTCTTCTGCGGTAACTGCGAGGACAAATGTACCACCCAAACGGGCATAAAACTCTCACAAAAGTGGGATTTGGCTAATATGGACAGAGCAAGTATGACAGAAGTTCATGAATGCGACTTTCAAGTATGTGATAAATGCGGTGAACTAATCGGAACGAAAAAACACCTCATCTGGCTTTATGAAAAGCTTGGTCCGCTGGCC
>CAZIKS010000173.1:0-8248 GCA_964539795.1 uncultured Pirellulales bacterium | reverse complement strand
AAAAAAGAAAAAAAAAGAAAAAAAAACGAAAAAAAGTTTAAAAAAGTTCAAAAAAGCGGGGAAAAACGGGGGAAAGAGAGAAAAATTGAAAAAATGGTACGTTTTATTGTGTGTTTTTGTAAAAAAGGTACATTGTTTTTCAATTCGTGCATCGGTGTTAAAATAGGCGGTTTTTTGTGTGCCAAAATTTCACTCTCAAAATGAAACGGCTGAAAATGTTAGAATGGGTAAGATGGGGAGGGAGGGTAAAGAATAAAAGGAAAAAGAAAAAGGGGAAAAAAGAGATGATTAAATTCTTAGCTGGTGCTGCCGGAGGTAAGCCTAACACCTAAGGTACTGGAGCCCAGGGATGCAGGTAGGAACCTTCACTTCTCCACTTCCCGATTGTAATGATCACCGCACAAAGAATCAAAAGTTGAAATATTACTAAAGAGTTTCTTGTTTCGTCTGTGCGTCCCAAGTTGGTTGATTTTTATTTCTTCCGGGCTAACTTCAGTTGTAATAGTGCCCAAGCAGGCAACATTTTTGCTGTAACCTGACACAGTTGTTTTTTTCTCCCGGGACGAAAGAGACGGTTGAGTAATTATCCGAGTTACTCCGCGTATCTTTTCAAGTTCACAACAACATTGTGAGGTCATCTGAGTACATAATACCTCAATACCCGATTCAACCATCGCATAAATTGTTTCAGAGCAAGGATGGTTGTGTCCATTGCTAGTGCCAACCGATATAATCCCAAATTGTGGTTTTATAATTTTACTATAGAGCCTTTTTTGTATTTTTGATTCCTCAGAGCCGGAAGTTATTTTTCCGCCATGATGAGGTACCGTCATAACATCACACTCGAAAGGTTTTTGTGAAAAATAATTATCCGAAAGGTACTCCCATGCTTCAATTGTAGCATCACTCGCAAAAATTATGCACTTTTTGCCGAAAGTTAGCTTAATTATTGTGCTGGTTTGATTAGCCCTTCTATTACCCGCTTTTTCTGCTTGAAGATTGCATATTAGATCCGGATAAATAACTTCCACCTTAACCCCGTTTTCGTCTAAAATAATACCATGTTTTCCATATTCAGGACGGTATTTATCAATCCTATTTTCAGGGTCGTACCTTTCTAAAAAAGCTAAAACTTTTTCATATTTGCCATCGTTTAGAAAATAAATTTCATCAATCAATTCGGAAAAACTCGCTAAAACCCCCGATGCTCCGTTTATATGATCTGAATCATTATGCGAAAAGATTAAGGCTTTAATCTTGTTGACATATCGTGCTAAAAACTCCAACGCCTGCTTTGAATAGCCTGGGCCACAATCAATAACTATTGCCTGGCCATCCCCAAGATAAATAATGTTTGATGCGCCTTGCCCAACATCCAGAAACCAACACTCAAAACATTCTTTTGTACTCGCTACCATTCAACCGTTAGCTAGATTGCTCATCTAACTCCTTCCACGCCATATTATCCCAGTATCTTTGAAGCTCTCCAGGCCTTGGTATATGAAACTTTATTCTCCTAACCGAATTAATACCAAGCACGTTATGATTAACTGGACATCTCTCCACAATTGCCTCAACCCATTGTCCCGGCCTATAGCTCATTAATTCACCGGGTACTTTTGATGGATTGATAATATAATTTTCATCTGTTAACCATTTTATCCTGTAAGGATAAGAGTAATTTTTATAACTGACGCAACCAATTTCACGTACTTTCAGAGGGGTTGTTGTTTTATAATGTAGCAAATCAATCGTGTTTGCCAATTTTATCCATCCCTTATATTCCTCTTCGGTCATTTCAAAAGGCCTCTTAGAATATAACTGCTGGAAGCTAACATGTATTTTTAACTTAAAGTCTTCAATAGCAGCTTCTCGATTTTCCTTGGAAATCCCTATATATTTATCAAGCTTTCTTGCCCGGCATTCCCATTGTTTTTTATTTTGGTCATAACTTGCTATAGCATCAATTGAAGAATGAAGTCTATACTTTGTTTCTCCAACTTTAATCTCTGCCAGTGGGTAAAAGCTACTAGAGTTCACAAAAGAACTGATTTCTACTCTAGAGTAAGCCCCATGTTCTGTGATCTCACCTTGGTACGGCACTAAAGAAGACTGCGTATTTACATATGTCATTGCCTTTTACTCCCAAAAAGCTTCTTTGCTTTATCAGTAAATGCTTCTTCAAACCTTTTTCTAAGTTCTGAGTGGACTTTATCCAGCCACGCTCTAGTTTTTTTAAAACTTATCATTATAGCGTTATCAGATGGCTTAATATGCCAATCCATTTGAAATTTAACATTCTCAACATCATTATTTGGAATGTTTAGTAAAGTAAAAAATGTTAATCCATCTGGACATGACTGCGGCAAAAAAAGTTCTAATTTTAAATGAGACAAGTCACCGAATGAATCATTCAGATGTGGATAAATCTTAAAATAATCCTCTAACTCTATCTTTCCATTTTCCATTGGAATATTAATTATATCACGGTAATGCAGACAGGTACTTAGCAATTTCTCAATACTTCTATAGTTCGAATAACTTTCTAAAACTTCAAATGCCTTGCCACGCATATTATCATAGCCAAGCCATTTTCCTTTATTTATCTGATTTAAAATCAGCACATTTCTGCCAGCTTGAATACAATATTGCCCATCTTTTGAAAATGCTTTTATTCTGTAAAATGATTCATCTGTTTTTGAAAAATCCGGCTTGCCTTTAGAGTCAACTTCTATTCTTGCGAAATACTCAGAATGTTTCGGGGTGTAATCTGGAAAGTTTTCCTTTATAAATTTTACAGCATTTTCTTCCGTCCAAGAGATATTCTCTTCAGATAAGTCAAAGTAAAATTCGATCCACGCTTCTACAACTGGTGGTTTCTTAAAATTAAGTAATGGAAGGCTTTTTTTGCCTTTTGTCATAATAACGCCGTACCATTAAAATCTTAACTGAACGTTTGCCCTTTTTACCTCTATTATAACGTTTCGCAACTAAAACGCGATGGATTGTATTGGATTTTTCGGCATTTTTCCAGAAAAACTAAATTAAATTTTCTTACCAACACCCATTGCTTGTACTCCTAACCTACTTTGACATTTCCATCCACCAGTCTTACTGGTGGTATTAAAATCTGAAAGATAAAAGATAAGCCAGTGAGAATCACAAGTGGGCGCGCCGGAGGCGAGTATTTAGTATGTAGTATTTTGTATTTAGTCAGTTTAGTTACGTGCCCCCCCAGCAAAAAATAGTTTTGAAGTTTTATCGTTGGTTTGTGAACCATCTGGCCTTGTAGAAATGCTCGCCGGGTATAAAGAGAACAGAGTCGGGATTTTGGAAACGGATTTTTTCCGACCACCACTGGCCGGCATCTGCCCTGATATAGGCCAGCCGGCCCGTAACAGGATTTACACAAACGCTTTTGACGTGGAGAGTGTTATCGATGGCTCCGTACTTTTGAAAGGTTTTTTTGTCGCGGTCGAAAAGCCATACATAGTTGGTAGTCGTAATAAAAAGTTTATTCGTGTCCGGGAGGGGATAAAGGTCATGTCCCATTTCTTCGGGAAGTTTGACGGTAACAATACGCTCTAAAGCCGGCTGGGTGGTGTTCCAGTCTTTTAGCCTGTAGGCCCGAATGTCATCGCCGGCCAAGGCCCAGAGGACTTTTCTTTCTTCATCCCAGATAACACCATGCCCCCAGGGCAAGCTGTCGCTGAAGAGCTCTTTTTCGGGTTTGTCCAGGTCATACAGAATCAGCCGGTTTCCATTGGGTGAATTCGAAACAGCTACGGCAACGCAGTTGCCGGGGAGGATTTCCGCCGAATGTGCATTGGCCGCCACTGCATAGAACCGGACTTTTTTTGACTTTACTTCGACAAGGGCTATACCGCCACTTGAAGCGGTGATGAGAATTTTTCGGCCGCCATCGACGACTTTACATTCGTCGGTTGTTTCAAAAAGGCCGGTTAAACGCTGCGGTAGATTGCTGCTGTCCTGAGCCTTCCAGCTCCATAGTTTTACCGGTCTTTGCTGTTTGTTATCGCCGGTATCGATAATAAAAACCTCGTCCCATCCGCATAAAACCAGCTTATCGGAAGATGGTTGTATGTACAGGGCCTTATTTTCGGCCGGGGCACAGCCGGCAATAAACAGGGCTGAGAGTACGATTATGAGAGATAAATATATAATCCTTGCCATAATTTGCCGAAGTAGTATATGGAACAAAAGCTTCGGCGACAAGTAAAAATATATATGGATGTATGAGGAAGCAATATGGCCGAATTCAATATTGATATACCAGGTTCCAACGGGCGGATTGAACCGGCGCAAAGGATAACGCGCCTGCCGCCTTATCTGTTCGGTCGATTGAATGCTTTGAAACTGAGCAAGCGCCGGGAAGGCGCCGACATAATCGACCTTGGAATGGGCAATCCCTCCGACGGGGCGCCCCAGATAGTGATAGATAAACTATGCCAGGCCGCTCAGGACCCCCGCAACCACAGGTACAGTGCATCGAGGGGCGTCGAAAATCTTCGAGCAGAGGTCGCCAAAAAATACGAGCAAAAGTGGAACGTTAAGCTTGACCCTGAAACGGAGGTATTAGCCTGTTTAGGCTCTAAGGAGGGTTTCAGTCATTTATGCCTTGCGATGTTAGGGCCGGGCGATACGGCGATTGTTCCGGACCCTGCCTTTCCGATACATAACTATGCAGTGGCTATGGCTGGGGCAAATGTGATAACGGTGCCTTTAGGCTGTGACCAGAAATTTCTCGATACTATCGCTATGGTCTGCGAGCACTTATACCCGAAGCCGAAACTGCTGATTCTGAACTATCCGCATAACCCGACTGCAATGACGGTTGACGAGGGATTTTTTGAGCCTGTTGTGGCTTTGGCAAAGCGTTTCGGCATAGCTGTCATTCACGATTTTGCCTATGGCGAAACCTGTTTTGACGGCTATAAAGCGCCGAGTTTTCTTTCGGTTAAAGGGGCAAAGGATATCGGGGTCGAATTTATTACTATGAGCAAGCCTTACAATATGGCGGGATTCAGAGTAGGCTTTGTGGCTGGCAACAGGGACATGGTCGATTATCTTGGCACGATAAAAGGCTATTATGATTACGGCATTTTTCAGGCCGTACAAATAGCGGCAATAATCGCCTTAAGGCATTGCGAACAGGACATAATCGCTCAAAGCCAAAGGTATCAGGCCAGACGCGATGTGGTGTGTGAGGCTCTGGCAAGAATCGGCTGGGAAGTGGAAAAACCACGCGCCACGATGTTCGTATGGGCAAAAGTGCCGCCTGAGCATTCCAAAGGCAAGGGCAGTATCGATTTTGCTATGGACCTGATGGAACATGCCGAGGTTGCTATTGCGCCGGGAAGGGGATTCGGTGAAAACGGCGAAAATTATATGCGTATAGCCCTTGTCGAAAACGAGCAGCGGCTGCGCCAGGCAATCCGGAATATCAGCCGATTTGTACAGCAAAAGCCCATAAGAAAGGCAAAAGCAACGACGAAAACTTAAGCCTTTTTTATACGGCAATTCGACAACGAACATAAGCCCACTTTATATCACACAAATCACGCGCAGCAGCAGGGATAAGTAGTGTTCGTTAACCACAGGCAGAGAAAAAAAATTGCCGCGGTCCTTAAAAAAAATGCGCCTTTGGCACCCTCAAAATCGCCCTTTATGCCCCCTTAAACGGCATCTTGTGACAATTTGCCTTGATGTTTGGAAAAACGGATAAAAAAACTTAAAAAAAGACTTGACTTCCATAGACTAATCTGGTTTAATGATAGTATCAGCTTGGGGGCTGAAAGAAAACTCATCAGTAATTATATTTGTTATGCTCTTTGGTATTGTGTATTTTGCTTTTTAAGGACTTTTAAGACACTGTGCATGGGTGCACATCAATAAATGGGGGTAGGGAAAACTCAACGATATAGTCTTTGTACATCCTGCGTCTAATCAGGACGCATATGTTACAAACAGACGCTTGGTATACAGGTGTTATTGCCTGTAAGGGGCGTAGGGTACTCCTTACGAAAAGAAAACTCAGAATATAAAGGCGCAGAAGGTGCGCGCTAAATGGGAGCACAGGTGTGTAAACGGCTCTTTTTGAAATAAAAGTACTTAGTATTTACGGGGAAAAAATAACACAGAGTTGATTATTTTAAGAAACATAAGGAAAGGGTGAAAGTGATGAGAAGGTTTATCTTTTTGACTTTTTTACTCGTCGTGACAATATTTGCAGAGGGCGCCTCTGCCTTACATCTACCTGCGAGCTCATATATGGACGGCGCCTGGGAGGGGGTCCTGAACTATGTCGACGAAGATTCAGGTTTTGACGTGGGGATTGCTTACTCTGTTTACGATATTGATCACCTGGAGTCTCAGTCGGAAGAGGCAGCATTTGTCGGTGACGTGCAAGACGAGTTGGGCCTGGAAGGGCAATACATTTACGCTTACCAGTTATTCAATCGGCCCAACGATGCGGAAGGCGAGTACACGAATATTTCATATTTTGGATTATTAGACCTCAACAAAACTCCAGTTGACGAAAGTCTTATAAATGGCGACACAAGCGCTATGGACGACCAGGACGGAGGGGTAGCCCCATACATCCCCTCTCTTCAACAGGGAACCTGGAGATTTACCGAAGGTGTTTTAGCAAACGGCGAAAAATCATGGCTTCTGGTATTCAGCAGTGAATATGCTCCCGGCAGGGGTAGCTATACAATAACCAGCGAACCTCCTGGCCCAGCGATCCCGGAATTCCCTGAGCCTGCCACGATAGCACTACTTGGCCTGGGCGGTATAGTGTTTCTTAAGAAACGAAGAATATCTAATAATATATGATTTATCTTTTGTGTAAAAAGCGACGTGTGTGATGACAAAACACAACAACTTGATATTCACTGAATGGCAGGGCTTGATATTAGTAATTTTGGCCCTTTCGGTCGGCTCGCTTGAGCCGGCATATTGCCAACCGGACGGCACCGTTCTTCTGCTTAAGCAAACACCCGCCGGGGGCGGCAGCGTAACTCCAGCGACAGGAATTCACCACTTCGGCCAAAATACAGAGGTCACCTTGACGGCCAAGCCAAAACCCGGCTATCAATTCGTTTACTGGTTAGGCAATGTAAGCGACCCGACAGCAACTAAAACTATTGCGTATATGGATGCTCCTAAAATCATTATCGCCGTATTTGAGCATTCCGAATACGACCTTTTAACTATAGAAGAGGGCCCCTCATCATCATTTGGCAGGGGAGGGATGATGCCTCACGCCCCGGATTATGCCAGAACCGGTGGAGGCGGTGGCGGAGGAGTGCGTAGAAAAAAGCCGTCATGGCCAAGACCACTCGAACCTCCGGAGCCGCCTGAGCCCGAAGAAAATTTTCCTGTTCCGGAAAAGACGCCGGATTTTCCTGTCCCGGAATTACCGGAGCCGGGAACAATAATATTACTCAGTGCAGGGGCTATGCTTTTGTTGAGGCAAAAACAAAAATTCAAATGAAATATGACGACGACGCCGTTCGGAGTTTAACAATTGGGGAAAAGAAACTGATTCGGCAAAAAACTTGTTGGCTACTCAAAAAATAATAAAACTGTGAATCGTCCCCCCTTAGTAAGTGCCCCCCATAAGGAAATTATACTGCAGGATCAGACCGGATATAACATCGGGAAGAACTCGACAGAAATTTGATTGGGTCATCATCTATAATCTCGGAACTATTGAATCCCAGCCGTCTTCACAAATCGCCGACTCTCAAGTCTTATCGGCAAAAGCCCTCATGATTTTCTAAAGACTGCTACGACGTTTTCGACCTCGACGACAAACAGCCGATTATCACCTTCAAAATCGACGGGTATTGCCCCCTTGGGATTGAAGAGCACCTTGTCATATTGGCGCAGCGGGATGTCCGGCGTGTTTTCCACCTCTGCGGAAATTGTAACGATTCGGCCGGTTATCGTCGGAATCTCTATATTGTCCGGCAGTTGGATGCCGCCCCTGGTTTGCTTTTTGTCCTCATCCTTGCGAATCAGAACGCGTTTTCCAATCGGCTCAACCGTTTCAAGAGACTTTACTTCGGTTTGATTTTTCTTGTTCATTGTAAGCTCTGTAAAAACAGTTTGTCTTTTAATATCACAATCATTATACCACTTGAAAGCTGATTTTACAAATTTTTTTGGGGCCGGGATTTGCTGAAAAATGCGTAATCAGACGGTTTATGTAATATATTTA
>CAZIKS010000172.1:0-8253 GCA_964539795.1 uncultured Pirellulales bacterium | reverse complement strand
CCGTGAGGCCAAATGTTCGAATCCTGTATCGCCCATTATTGATTCTGAAGCCGGGTAGCTTATCAATTCAATAGCGAGGCTGTATCCAACAAACAGAATAAGTTAACCTATGCTATTTCTGTCGAGCAGATGGATTGAAGAAAAACAATCCTTGAAAGGAAAGGATATAACGATAAAATTGCTGAAACAGGAGCTTAGAGACGTCTCCTGAATTAAAGATTATTTTGTCCCATTGTTACTGAAGGCGTATAAAGAGCCGGCGATGAATGTTTCTCTATTTAGGGAAGGAGTAAAAATGAAAAAGATTTTAACCACAATTACTGCATTAACCGTTCTTCTGACGGTTTCACCAAATCAAGGTCTATGTCAGATTCGTGAAAGGTCGGAGGTTCCGGTTAAGGATACGTGGAAACTGGAGGACCTTTATGCTTCGGACGAATTGTGGAATGAGGCGAAGGAAAAGTTAGTTGCCCAGTTCGACAATGTTTTGAAGTATAAAGGGGAACTTGCGAGTTCTTCAGACCAATTGTTGGAGTGTTTAGAATTCAACAGCGATATTTCGAGGGAAGTAGATCAGTTATACAGCTATGCTTCGATGAAATCAGATGAGGACACACGTAATCCCAAGTATCTGGGGATGAGGCAACAATTAGAGCAGCTTGTTACAGACTATAATTCCAAGGCATCGTTTATTGAGCCGGAAATAGCCGCAATGAACAAGCAAAAATTTGACGATTTCATCGAAAGAGAAATGGATTTAGAAGATTATAAGATGTATCTGTACGACATACAACGTACAAAAGCTCACAGGCTATCAGAAAGCGAAGAGAAGATACTGGCGGAGGCAGCTTTATTGGCTAACAGCCCCTCTTCAATTTATATGATTTTCAGTGATGCGGAACTGCCTTATCCTGAGGTCGAATTGAGCGATGGTACTGTTGCCAGGTTGAATAAGGCCGGCTATGCGCGCTACCGGGCTTTGCCAAACCACGAGGATAGGGAGAAAGTGTTTCAGGCGTTCTGGAAAACCTTCAACGATTTTAAGCGGACATTCGGAGTACAGCTCTATTCGAACCTGAAGAGAGATATGTTTTATGCGCGTACCCGCCGTTACAAGTCTTCGCTGGAAAGTGCGCTGGATAATTATAATATTCCAACAGAGGTGTATTCCAGTCTTATTGAAAATGTTAATAAGAATCTCGACACATTTCACCGTTATCTGAATTTGAAAAAGCGAATGCTTGGTGTAGATAAATTGAAATACTCAGACCTTTATGCACCTGCGGTTAAGGGTATTGATTTGGAATATACGTTTGAAGAGGCGAAAGAGCTTGTGCTTGATTCTGCAAAACCATTGGGAAAAGATTATTTGGAGGTTGTCAAACAGGCTTTTGAAAAGCGATGGATAGATGTTTACCCGACAACAGGCAAACGGTCGGGGGCATATTCCAGCGGCAGTGCATACGATGTTCATCCGTATATTCTGCTGAATTACAACGGTAGATATGATGATGTCAGCACATTAGCTCATGAGTTGGGGCACACTATGCACAGTTATTATTCCAACAAAAATCAGCCTTATCCAACGGCGGATTATTCGATTTTTGTTGCAGAGGTCGCTTCGACTTTCAACGAGGCCCTTTTGATTAACAAAACGTTATCAGAGATTAAAGATGATGGTACAAGATTGTCCTTATTAATGGATTATTTAGAGGGAGCAAGACAAACAGTTTTCAGGCAAACCCAATTTGCCGAATTTGAACGGCTTATACATGAAAACGCAGAACAGGGAGAGCCGCTGACGGGTGATGTATTTAACAAGTTATACGGTGATATACTTAAAAGATATTACGGCCACGATAAAGGAGTTTGCTATATTGACGAGTCGTATACAGTCGAATGGGCATATGTTCCACATTTTTATTACAACTTCTATGTTTATCAATACGCCACTTCATTTACCGCTTCGACGGCTTTAGTTGAAAGGGTGTTGAACAATGAAAAAAAAGCGGTCAAAAAATATATCGAATTTATATCATCAGGCGGGTCTGATTATCCGATTAATCTTTTGAAAAAGGCCGGTGTGGATATGACAACAGCAGAACCATTCAACAAGACTATAGCAGCAATGAATCGGACGATGGATGAGATTGAGAAGATATTGGAAAAAGGGCAGCCAAGTGGCAAATAATGATAGTGACAACAAAAGAATAATCCGTGCAGGGGCTTATCCGGAATTAACCCCTACTGCGGTTTTGGTCGGATACGTCTTGGGGGCTCTTATTACTATCAGCATCGGGTATGCGTGCTTGATTCTTGGATTTTCCATTGAAGGGTCGGAGCTGGCCGCAATCCTGGGTTTCGGTATTTTGCGGGGCATCTTACATCGAAGCAGTATTGTCGAAAACAATATAAATCAAACGATAGCAAGCGCGGTTAACAGTGCATCGGCCGGTATGATGTTTACAGTGCCAGCTTTATTCATTCTGGGGCAAACAGATTTCAATGCTGTGTTGATGGTATTTGCATGCATTGCCGGCGGTATTTTGGGAATTGCTTTTATTATTCCACTTCGTAAACAAATGATAGATTATGAAAGACTCACTTATCCGGGCGGTGTTGCAGTCGCCACGATTCTGAAATCCCCCGGGGCCGGTGTTCATAAAGCCTTTCTGCTGCTTTCCGGAATAGCAATAAGCGGAATCGTTCACTTCGCAAGCCAGGTAAGCGGCTTTGAGAACTGGAACCTGGGAGCGTTGATTGGAATGCCTGATTATATGAACGGGGTATGGTACATATCATTGATGACGATAGGCGTTGCATTTATTGCCGGCAAAGGGGGCTTTTGCTTTATCATAGGGGGCTTTGCCTGCTACTGGATTTTAGCCCCGCTGCTGAAGCTGATGGGTATACTTCCTGTTCGTGAGACTTTGGAAACACTTGAAATTAGTATGCCGGAATACCTTCGTGTAAGTTTGTTCAGGCCGGTTGGTATCGGGATGCTTGTCGGGGGCGCCCTGACGGGGATAGTGTTGGCTTTGCCTCTTATTGTAAGTGCGGTTGGCAGCATGCAAAAAGCCGCTCAATCAAAAACAGAGCATTCAAAAGATGAAATGCCGATTCGTCTGCTGTACATCGGAATCGCCGGCGCCACGATTTTGCTTTTTATCATTGCACTTATGTCAGTAAAAGAAATGAACCTCATTCGAGGCGGCCTGATGGCTGTCTTTGGGACTGTTTGGGTGTGGGTGGCGGGTGTTATCCTTTCAGAATGTATCGGGCGAACAAACTGGTCTCCATTGAGCGGTATGACACTTATTGCCGTAACCGTGCTTGTGGTTATTGCCAGCGGTCTTGGTGACAAAGCCGCCATAATCTCGTCGGTGATGGTTGGAGCTGCGGCCTGCGTTGCAATGGCACAGGCGACAGACCTGATGCAGGACATGAAAACAGGCTATATGGTCGGGGCTTCACCGAGAATGCAGGGATACGGCCAGTTTCTCGGTACGTGGCTTGGTCCGGTTTTGGTTATGGCGATGATTTTTATTCTGCACAAGGCTTATGGATTAGGCAGCGAACGGCTACCGGCGCCACAAGGTCAGGCACTGGCCAGTATGATCAAAGGTATTTTAGGGGGAGATGTTCCTTTGCAAAAGTACATCGCCGGGGCCGGTCTGGGGGCTTTATTGAGTACGAGCGGTATAGGAGGATTAGGTATCCTGGTTGGACTCGGTTTTTATCTGCCGTTTAATATCGTGCTGACTTACAGCATCGGGACATTGCTTCGGCTTCTGGTCGACTGGAAAAAGGGCAAGCGCTTCAGTGAGGAAGTGGGGATTCCTATTGCGGCTGGTTTGATTGTGGGAGAAGCTCTGGTCGGGGTTGGCTTTGCAATGTATTATGTTTGTGCCGGTGGATTAGGGACGTAAAGGGAAGTTTCTTATGAAAAAGGCTGGCTATATAATAATAACTTTCGGCTTTTTAGCTGGGGCATTGGCGGCTGTATTAGATGAATCTGAAGTACAATGGGGCTACTTTATCGGGGCCCTTGTGCTGGGGATTGTGGGGGTAGTTATGGTTCGGTGGCACACACACAAAGACAGCCGTTCAGAAGAAAAACTTGCTATGAATTTACAGGACATAAAAATGAGTTTAGCTCGCATTGTTGAAAATATAACCCGGCTCAACGCAGAAAAGGAATCTATAAATGCCTATGATATGCGTCACCGCATTGACGAACTTTTCGGGGGTGACATAACGACGTTTGTAGAGGCCCGGGAGAGCCTTGCACAAGTTCATGGTTTGCAGACTTATGCCGATGTAATGAGTCATTTTGCATCCGGAGAACGTTATTTCAATCGTGTCTGGTCGGCTTCGGCGGACGGTTATGTCGATGAGATAATGACCTATCTCGATAAAGCACAAGTTCAATTTGTCGAAGCTCTTGAGAGAGTTAACCGGTTGAAGAAATTAACCGACTGATTTTAAGACATTCTCAGCCTTCTATCGAAGTTACCATGATGGGGCAAATTCAGCAAAGTCCAGGAAGTTTACAATTTCGTCACTGTTGATATCGCTTTGGATACCCTGGCCGGTATTAAGCCAGAGCCCAGTCATTATTGCAACATCATCCCAGTCGATGTAGCCGTCACCGTTTAGGTCTGTTACAGGCGGCCAGCCAAGAATAATCGCCCCGGTAGGCTCGAAGTTGTCAAGGTATGCATCGCCGGCGTCAAAAGTAATAGCATCAGAGTATCCGCCTATAGCTACGCTGAGAGGGTCAGAAGCCCACTGAGCCTGCAGAGTGCCGGATACAGTATGCCAGCTATTTGCGGAACCATAGCCGGTGGAACTGAGGTACAACTGGTCGGTGTCGGCATCATAGGAGATGTAGAGTGTCCCATCATTTGTATCTCTGGCGGTTTGTTCAAATACCGAGTTACCATCGATTAAGGTTTCACAGTAGAAGTAAGGTAGATTGCTGTCGGAGCCGGCAGAGATTGAGATATAATTGTTGTAATCGTTTTCCATAGTTATCCCAACCCAGCCATTACTGTCGCTGAGGGGAGTATAGTGGAAATCGATTTCGATTTTGAAGTCTTCATTAACATCGAAACTCCAGCCGTTGGCTACATACTGAGCGAGTAGATTATTAACATCGCCAATGGCCCTCATGTTCAATCGATTATCATCCTCAACCAGCCAGGCACTGCGATGATTTTCCACATATAGCCGCCAAGCTGAACTTCGCCTGTTGTCATTGAAATTATCCGACGGCATCGGGGTGAATGTCAGGTGAACAGTATGGTCGGCTGTAATGCCGGTCAGCAAATATGTATCAGCACCAACCTGCACACTGTTGCCATCAAGATACCAGGTATCTATCGCATAGCCGATATTTGGCGCTGCTGTAAAGAGCTGGTCCTGTCCATAAGTTTTAATGATGGCACCGTTAGGGTCAATCGCACCGTTGGCATCTGCCGAGGCTGTAATTGTGTACTGGTTTTGAGTGAAGTTAGCGGTGACGAACTTGTCGCTATCCATTGTGATGGTGTCGGGATTGGTACTGCCGGTCAGGTCGTCGGTCCAGGAGTCAAAGGACCAGCCTAAATCGGCGTCGGCTGAGAGTGTAACGACCGTACCATCGGTGTATACAGACTGGTTCGGCTCAGTGGTGACAGAGCCGTTACCAATGATATTTACGGTAAGCGTGTAGGTTGCAGGGCCGCTACTTATGGAGTGTATGTACATTTTGTCAACGTAAAGAGTATCCATATCCTGATTACGCTTTGTACTGTCGGTATCTACTACGCGGATATATACCGTACCACTGAGCGAAGGGGGCAGGTCAAAGCTTTGAGAGGTGTCGTCATCGGTGGTTTTGGTAACGGTGAGCATATCCGTGTAGGTTGAATCGTCCGTTGAGTAAGCAAAAACAAAGTTATCATTATCGCTGCTGGCAGTCTGGTGGGCTTCGATGTAAAAGGTTACAGTATCACCACCGGTTACATCTAACATCCACTTATGTTCAAGCGAACTGAAACCCCGAGCGGGATTTCCTTCCCTGACTTCGGTTATGGCCTCGTAGCCGTCATCAGTGGACTGAGTGTCGGTATAATCACCTGACACTGAGCCCTGAACAGGTATATCTGCATAGGCCACATCGTCGGTATAAGGCGGAGTTTCGTAGACGGTGATGATAAAGGTCTGGTTTGCGTTGGGCAACTGGCCGTTGGCGGCTTTGACATCAATATAGAAATCGCCCGCAGCGAGAGGGGTCCACTCAATTAGTCCGGTGTCAGGATTGATTGTCATTCCGGAGGGATATGTTACCAGCTCGTATGTAGGCTGGGGATAACCGGAGGCATCCACGTCATAGGTGTAAAGCTCATTTACGACGGCAATTGTAACCGGTGTCGATGTAATGAGAGGAGGCGTCATTTGCGGCGCGGTTGTGAGGGCCTTGATACATACGTTTGCGTTCTCAAAACCGCTACTGCTCGTAATATCTGTGAATGTTGTTCCAGTGGAGCTTATGTAACTTTGGCCCGGGTCTGCGGCGGCTGCTGAAGAGTAGCCGGGATAGTAATCCTCAGTCGGAATTGGGTAAGTGAATCCTGTCGTTGTGAACTTTACGACGACAGAGAAATCGTCACCGCTGGTCAGGTCAATAACGGAAGGGAGTGAAATGGTGTGGTAGCCTGAATTTATAAGCGTGCCGGAGGTAGAGCCCAGAAGAGAGGAAAAAGAGCTGCCATTGAATTGGTCATAGATGTAGATTTCGTAAGAGACATTGTTGTCGACGGCATATATAGCAACGGCTTCGAGCTTTTCGTTTGCAGTTGGAGTGAAAATGTTTGCGGCCCAGGCCGAGGAAGAGCCATATCCCACCGAGTCTGTCCACCCCAATGGGTCGTATTGATAGTTGTTTAGGTACGTGGAAGTTGGGACGGCGTTACAAAAAGCCACGGCTTCCTGAACTGCCATAGTGTCATAATAAGAAATCCAGAAATAGCCCTGGTCGCCCCAGGCGGGTCCCCAACTGTTCTTGATGAGCCAGGCACCGTTTCCGGGAGCACCTGAGACGGTTTTGTTATCATCCCAGCCGACTAAGGTTACGCCGTGATTTGTATCATCGGTTCCGTCGTAGTAATATGTGTACTCAAGGGAGTTGTAAGAGGCGGACTGATAGAACATGCTCACATACATTGCGCCATAGGTCATAAGAGCGTTTTTGATGTCGGTTTCGGTGAAAAACCACAGGGCACTTTTCAGGTATTTTTGACAGGGCCCTCCCGGAGAAGGACGGTCGTCCCAGTCGTGATACGGGTCGTCGGACTCATCGACCGGCCCCGACCAGCGGGCCAGGTAAGCGGCGCTCATATTTGTATTTCCACCATCGCAGGGAGCGAGGTCAAAGCCGTGGTAGTTCTTCATATGATTTTCAGAAAAATCCCATGTTTGAGCCTCATTTTTCAGGAGCCAGCT
This sequence comes from uncultured Pirellulales bacterium, assembly GCA_964539795.1. GTDB lineage: Bacteria > Planctomycetota > Phycisphaerae > Sedimentisphaerales > Anaerobacaceae > CAZTKW01. The sequence continues at coordinate 765 of CAZIKS010000172.1, read as the reverse complement.
CTCGAGTGAGCCGTAAGTGCCGAAAGTCCAGCAACTTCCGCAATCCGCCTGGTTCTTAATCGAAGTAACGCTTCCCTCGGTTCTCAGGTCGTAACTAACGGGCAGTGTTTCGGTGGACAGTTGTGTTGTCGTTGTCTGAAGCAGGAGATGAGAGCGGTCAATCGGAGATGGGATGTGGCCGAGAGCATGGCCATGGTCATCATATATTGTTGCAGCATCAAGAGTTAGGGCTTTTTGCTGCCAAGTGATGAACTTTGGGTTGGTTGGTGCAGCTTTCAATGGCGGCGGTTGGGCTTGTGCTGATTGAGCCAAGAGTGTCAAACAGAAGCCGCTGATAATCAAAGCCAGAGATGATGTCGAAAAACCTCGTCTGGGTGCGGCTGCTTTTGGTATCTGGATAGTTCGGTCATAAATTGCGTGTCGTGAAGGACTTAGTATTTTTGCTCTCCTCAATATATCCTTGTTTTTGAGTAAAAATCCGTTCTTTTATACACTTTTTTGCCACAGACACGCTCGTGAGGGAGACTTTTCACGGCGCAGTTTCAACGCATAAATAGCCTTTTTCGGCGGCAAAGCCCGGTAAAAGGCTAAAAAACAACTTTCCTCCTATCCTAATGAGAGCAGTTTAATCATTTGCGGGGAAAAAATCAAGTAAAAAACTACTCAAACTCAGGGTTTTGAAGCACCCTTGATTTTGGGCTAAAAATTGGGGGTGGGGGTTTAAAAAAAGTCAAAAAATTGAAAAAAAAACGACAAAAAAACAAA
>CAZIKS010000171.1:0-8261 GCA_964539795.1 uncultured Pirellulales bacterium | reverse complement strand
AGCGTAATGGATACATCGTGCATCAGGGCTACAATCGCCGCAATTCCGTAACGCAAATTCCCGAATCGAACCCAGATGTAAGTAACAATCGCAGAAAGCGAAAGGATAATGGCAATCAATGCCCTCGTCTTTTGCTCGGCGCCAACCGACGGGCTTATCTGAGTTACTCGCGGCAGAGACGTCTCCAGTTGTGCCGCCGCCCGTATCTTGGTGGTCTCATTTTCAACAAACAAAGTCCATTCATCCTCCGTTAATTCACGATAGCCGGCTTCCGGGTCGACACTCAGGTAAACAAAAGACTTAACCGGTTTGTTTGGCTCAATAACATTTAGCTCAGTATCAAGAATTTCGGAAGGATACCAGTTAAGGTCACGCATATCAGGCTTGAACCGCAAGTCAGCTAATCTGGCCTCGATTTCCTCGACAGTTGCCGCCTTTTCCAGTTCACACGTGATTTTAAGCCCACCAAGAAAATCAGCAAGTTCAGGGTAAGAATCTACAAGCTCTTCGGTTAACTTTTCAGGCGAACCCAGGCGAGGCTGAAGATTTTGTTGGATTTCCAGTTTGTCCTCAAACGCCTTCAGTATTGCATCGTTGACAACTTCGTCAACTTGCGGCTCCGAAATATCAGCCTCCGCAAAAGCCCTCGTCAGAACGTCTTTTACCAGCAACTTATTAGCATTGTTTGTCGATACGGTAAATGAAGCAGGATTGTCCTGCCGGCCTGTTACGGCCAAATTACTCAGTCTGGTGTCAACCTTTGTTATGGCCGATGCTATACTCTCAGGTGTTTGCACATCGTTCTGGGGGAAAGTAACTGTGACCGTCGTCTTGTTTGTTTCCGTTGTGTTGATTTCATACTGCCTGTTTGATTTTCCAATGCTGTAAATGTTTGCTGCTGCAAGACCGGGATTCCCCAACTCAATACCCACTTTCTGGATTCTGTCTTCAACGTCCTGCCTGCTTAAGCTGTTGTCTTTTAGATTGATTTGGGCCGATGTCCCGCCGGTAAATTCAATGTCATATTTGTTGTTCCTGACATTGTCTCTTGTAAAGAAAACCGTCAAACCCCCAATTATAAGCACAGATGAGATTGTCAAAAAAATCGGACGTAACTTCATCCAGCTTATATTCGGCTCTTTTATCAGCCGGAACATAAATAAATGGTCTTTGATGAACCGCTTAGCCAGCAGGAAATCGAAATTAACTCGCGTTTCAAACAACGCTGTGAACATACTCGAGACAATACCGAACATAAGAACAATGGCAAACCCTTTAATCTCTTCCGAGGCGACCCAGAAAAGTATCGCCGCCGTGATGAAGGTCGTCAGGTTGGCGTCAAGAATGGTTCTGAACGCCCTTTGGTAGCCGTTTTTGATGGCGATTCTAAGAGATGAGCCTTTCTGCTGCTCTTCGCGGATTCTCTCAAAAATGAGAACGTTGGCATCAACGCTCATACCGATGGTTAATATAATCCCCGCTATCCCGGGAAGCGTGAACGTCGCCCTCACAAGGGCCATTACCGCCAGCACAAACAGAAGGTTCATAAACAATGCCAAATCGGCGATTAAACCTGACTTTACGTAGTAAAACGCCATACACAAAACAACCACAATAAAACCTACCTGCCCGGCCATGATACCTTTATCACGATTGTCCGCGCCGATGGATGGCCCTATTGTTCTAACAGAGATGGGCTGTTCTATCAGTTTTGCCGGAAGCGAACCGGCGTTGAGTTTGCTCACCATATCGCTTACTTCGGTTTCAGTAAAGCTGCCCGTTATCTGGCCCTGCCTGAATATCCTCGACTCAATATTCGGAGCTGATATTGCAATGCCGTCAAGCAGAATACAAAGAGGCCTGTTCTTATTGTTGCCGGTGATTCGGGAAAAAATCTTTCCCGCTCTTTCGTCAAGCAGAAAATCTATGGCTCTTTGACCCGTTTGAGGGTTGCGTCCCGGCGATGCTTTCTCTAATTTCCACGCCCTTTGGTCGCCGCCCGACAGCATAACCTCCTCTTTTGTATTGCTTGCCAGAACATAATACCTATCCCCGAACTGACCGACAACACTGGAACGTCCTTCCTTGTCGGCTGCTTTCCATTCATCGATATTTTCTATTTCGCACCATATATAATTATTGTCTGAGGCATACTTGGGCCCCTTTGTTTTGAGAAGTTCAGCGTAATAGCTGGTTATTCTATCGGTATCTACTTTGGGGTGTCCCAATGTCGGAAGTATTCTAAACTCCAGCACACCGGCGCCTTTCAGCATCCGCTGAAGGTCTCGGGGGTCGTCAAGACGACCCTGAAAAGGACGATACTCCTCAAAAGCTGCCACTGTTTTGTCAATCAAATCCTCACGGTCGGCAAAAACACTTTTCAGTTCTTCGATGGACTCTGTTCTATTGGCTGACTTGGAAGGCATTGCAAGAATAATGTCTATCTGGTCCTTGCTGAGGTTTAACTTGTCCAGAGTTCTTCTTGCATTTTGGTATTCGATGTTTTTGCCTGCTTCAGGGTCGGTTAACTGCTCCACGACTTCAGACCACTCACCGTACATTTCTGTATATCTGGTCAGAAGGTCAAGATTGCCCTCCGAACCCCCGAGGTATTCTTTAATTGTCTCGCTTAACTTTTCCTCATCCAATCCAATCCACTCGCCGAGACGCTGTTTTATATCGTCCAGGTTAAGCCCAGCCAGTTTTATCAGGCTTTCCGGAGTCCCAAGTTGCCCCAGGAATCCATCCCGCTTGTCCTGTAGCTCTTTACGTTCATCATGTGCTTTGGCAAGGTCATTTAATATTTCCAGCCTTTCTTCAGACCCCTGGGCGAATTTTTGGAAATCTTCTTCCCGCTCATCCGCCGGTTTTTCCAGAGAACGAATAATTACCGCAGGATTGATATTTTTCGCCAGAAGATCGCTTTGGGCCTTTTCAAAATCCTGACGCTTGGTGCGGGCTTCCGCACTTGCAAGCGGCATTTGTATCTCGAAGCGAGTGCTGCCCTGAGGACGCCATACTATATTTTGAATGTTCGCCGGATCTATTCGCCTTCGAAGAACCGTTATCATCCTTGAGGACAGGTCTTTCTTTTCAAGTATGCTCATTCCCTGGGCGTCAATTTCATAAATAAGACTTGTTCCGCCGCCAAGGTCCATACCCGGCTTCAAAGTTTTATCAGGCGGATATAAAAAGTATGCTGCCAACAGCGGCAAAATGATAATTAAAATTATTCTCCACGTCAGTTTCTTTTCCATAACTGCTTCCTTGTATATTTTATCGTCTGCTTCGGGCAGTGAGTAAACTTCCAACTCCAAAAAACGATTGTTTATTATTTGTTATCTTTCGACAGATTGGTACCTATTGCTGAAGGCGTAACTTTTATCTTCGTGTTGTTCGATTCATCTACTTTCAGAGTAATCTCATCGTCTCTGATATCAACAACGGTTCCGATAATACCGCCGATTGTGCGGATTTTGTCATTTTTTTGTAAAGACTGGACCATTTGCTTGTGCTGCTGCTGTTTTTTACGAGGCCCTCTGAAAAGAAATAAATACATCACTACAAGCATCAAGCCAATCATAAGAAGAGGGTTGCCGAATATGCCCTGAGGGGGTCTTCTACCGCCAGATGCATTGGGGTCAGCCGCAGTCGACGTCGTTGTTGTTGTCTCTTCAGTAGAAACCGGTTCTGAACTAATCCCTGAAGGCCCCTCACCGCTCTCAGCCTGGGCTAAAATCCATATATTGTCCATTTTTATTTCCTTTCCTTGTTAATCCCATAAAACTTGTTTTTATAACCTAAATTCGCCCCAAATCACAGAACTTTTTTTTCAATAAGTGGATTCATATTTTTTCAATTGCTCTTCCGACCAGGCGGCAAATTCATTTTCCTCGATAATATGCCTTATTTTAGCCATTAATCTCTGGAAAAACATCAGATTATGCAGCGACACCAAAATAGGCCCCAGCATCTCTTTGATATTAAAAAAATGCCTTAAAGTACCCCGGCTGAAACTCCTGCAGCAGTAACAATCACACCCGGGCTCGATTGGCTCGCTATCTGACGAATGAACGCTGTTTCTCATACGAACCGGGCCGTTTTCGGTGAAAGCGAAGGCGTTTCGGCCGTTCCGGGTCGGAATAACACAGTCGAACATATCGACACCGGCTCTAACCGCAGCAACAATGTCGGCCGGCATACCAACACCCATTAAATATCGTGGCCTGGCCTCGGGCAAAACCTCCGCCGTATGAGACACCGTCTTTATCATATTTTCATGTCCTTCGCCTACACTTAATCCACCGATAGCATAGCCGTCAAACTTCAGTTTGACAAGCTCTCTTGCACAATAAGTTCTAAGAGCAGGGTTTATCCCGCCCTGAACAATCCCAAAAAGCATCTGCTCGCTGTCGCAATGAGCCTTTTTACATTCAATAGCCCAGCGGATAGTTCTCTCCACCGCTTCCTTTAGTTTCGAGTCCCCACACCCAAAGGCTGTGCACTCATCGAAGCACATAATTATATCGGCGCCGAGTCGATTCTGGATTTCGATTGCGCTCTTGGGGCTCAGGTATATTTTCGTACCATCTACATGACTGGCAAATTCGACGCCCCCATCGTCGATTCGGGTCAGAGAGCTAAGGGAAAAAACCTGGTATCCGCCGCTGTCGGTCAGTATAGGCCCGTCCCAGGCCATAAACTTATGCAAGCCGCCAATCGCCTCCACCATCTCAACTCCAGGCCGAAGAAACAAATGATACGTATTGGCTAAAACAATTTCGGCGCCTGTTTCCTTTAGCTGCTGCGCAGTGATGCCTTTCACCGTGCCGGAGGTGCCCACAGGCATAAAAGCAGGAGTTTCAACCTTGCCGTGTACTGTGGTTAAAATACCTCGCCGGGCACAACAACTGCTGTCATTATTGAGAATCTCAAATTCGCTCATTTTATAATTTACTTTTTCTAATTTAATAAAGACCGCTCAATCTCTTTCAATAATCAATAGTCGATGTCCTCGAACCCCGGTAGTAATAAGAAAGAATCTCCCTTGCAGTTTTACCCCCTCTCGCCATTGCCTGTGCTCCGCACTGGCACATTCCGACTCCGTGTCCCCAACCTCTGCCGTATAAAAATCTCCATTTATCGTCCACGCCGACGATTTGGCAGATTGTGCTTCTTATTTTACGCCCGCTCGGGTCGATTGTCAGACGCAGGTCTTCGGCTTTTAGATGTCCGATTTTGCCCGTCGAACCGCCCAGTGTCACCGACGTCAATCGCGAAAAGTCCCCGTAGTTGCTTTGACTTTGGGCGGCGATATTTACAACTTGCCCCAGTGCCTTTAGACTCGGATACTTCTTTAATAATTTTTCCGTAACCTCGGCTTTATCGAACTGGACCATAGGCCACAGGAAAAAGCGGGGTCTGGCTACAGCTTTACAATACGGGCACCTGACGCCAACCAGTGACTCGAAAGAATCGCCGCTGAAAACTTTGTTACTGTCTTCGGTGTGACCGCCGCACGCCGAACTGTAAAAAGCTCGTAATCGCCATCGGAATCACGTTTTTTACTCAAAAGCACCTGTCCCGATGTTATGTTGACGGCGTTCCAGACCTGTGATGATTCGGCCCTGACACCGCGGTAAACCTGATGCGCCTGTGTCTTTTTAAGGTCCCAGCTGCGGCCGCTGCCGAAACGTCTTTTAATATACAGGCAATACGTCCTTGCCGCGATTGCCTGCGCCTCAAGTGCCGCCGACTCCCAGTAGTCGGGCATCTCGGCGCCTATTACACCCGCAAGGTACGGCTCAATCGGCACAAGGTTTATTACATCAAAACCTTTGCCGTCCGGATTAAGAACAAACTTCAATTTACCCCGGTAATCCTCACCGTTAACGTTAAGGATATACGGCTCATCAGGCAAAATAACAATCCCACTCCCCGTAAAATCCCGACCCCCCATTATAATCTGTCCCGATGATATAGTAATATCCAACGGCACATCGACCTGTTCAAAGTGGGCTTGTGTAGTTAATGTCTCGGGGTCAAGGACACTAAAACCCGTTCTGCTCTTCAGCCTGCATGTTGCAACATTGTCAAGAAGCAGCACTCTCACCCAATACTCCGCCTTGGTGTCCATCTGCGGAGTGGCTCTGGCAAATTGTCTTTCCCTGCAGCCGCTAAGGCTTATCGCCCAAAACAACAAAACTATCGGCACATAACCGATAGCCGATAGCAGGTAAGAATTTGTGTTTTTATTACTCAATTTTGAGATTTTAGTCCAGGCTTCGAAGTGACAATCCAAGGTCGACAAGCGCTTTTTTGATTTCGTTTAAACTTGTTACGCCGAAGTTCTTACACCCGAGAAGTTCTGCATCTGTTTTGTGCACCAAGTCGTTGAGTGTGTGCATATTGAGCTTTTGAAGGCACTTTCGAGCACGAACCGACAATTGAAGATCCTCAACCGACTTGCTCAACAGCCCTTCATTTTCATCTTCCATCTCGCCGATGTCGCCGATTTGCCCGGACGCAAGCTGTTTTTCCTCAAGAATCATACCAAGATGCAGGCTCTTCGGTTCCAGAATGTTTTTGATTTCTCTAAGCGATGTCTCGCCGAAGTTTTTATAAGACAAAAGTTCCGCCTCGGTAATATTCAAAAGGTCACCGAGAGTCTCGATGTTCATTTTCTTCAGACAGTTCCTACTGCGAACCGACAGCTCAAAATCGGAAATCGGAGTCTCAAGAATTTGGTTCTTGCGGCTTTTCTTCTTCTCTTTCTCCTCATCGTAGAACATCGTTTTCGAACTCTCAATATCTTTCTTGAACAAAATCGCCCTTTGATTTTTTGGGTGAGATGCCAGCACCTTGTCAATGTACTTGGCCGACTTTTCGTATTTGCCCATATCTTCGTAAAGCACTGCTAAATTTATCAACGCGCTTACATACACCGGGGCGGTTGTAACGATTTGCTTGTAAAAGTTGACGGCCGATTCTTCATTCCCCGATAAATCACTGCGATATGCCAAATGAAAAAGAGCTTTTTGATGCTTAGGCGATAGCTCTAAAGCCTTCTTATAGTTGTCCATCGCCTCGCCATAAAGACCCTGAATTTCCTCAAGCCGCCCAAGCTGATAATGATATTCGGCGCTGACATTCTCAAAGTTTGCACATCCTTTAAGTTCCTCTGCTGCCCCCTCGAAGTTCGATGCGTACCGGTATGTGGCCGCTTTTTCCAATGTTACACTTAAAGTGTCTGCTCCGTTCTTGAAGCTCTTTTCCAGATTTTTGATGGCCTCGTCAAACCGGCCCAGCCGCCGAAGGGCAAAAGCCAGATAGGTGAAATTTTCTTTGCTGTCTGTTGCTTTTTCAAGCTTTTTAGCCGCCTCTTCGTTTCTGCCCAAAATAAAAAGCCCGATACCAACCGCCAGGGCAGCTTTCGCACCACTCTCGGACATATTCTCCTCCAACTGCTCGCTGAAGGTTATCTGGTTTCTCTCGCTGGAGTTGACGAACCTGGTAAGCTGCTCGATTTCATCCATAGACGGCAGGCTGTCGGCAAATAAATCTACTTGACACTGCATAATCGGTTCCATAGGAATTAGCTCCTTAATTTGCGCATATATTGCCCATTCTGATATACGAAACGCATTATTATAATCAGTCATTTCGATTTTGCAATACCTTTTTTAACCACCCGCTTTCACACCCTTTTTAGACCCCGATAATGACCATCCCGCCGCTTATCGCCCGTCTCTCACGTAGCGTAGCTGTGCAGACCCCCGAATAACCTCGAAAGGTTGACCCACAGCAAAGTTATTATGATAACTGCCATTCCCGCAATAACCCAGATGCTGTTAATACGGGCGTGTTTTTTCCCGGACATATACCGAAAATGAAAATACCCCACATAAATAAGCCACGACGCCAATGACCAAAGTTCCTTCGGGTCCCACCCCCAGTAATCACCCCACGCCAGTTTACCCCACCAACTGCCCAAAACAAGACCAAGCGTCAGTAAAACAAAACCCGCACGAATCATTCGATATGTTGCCTCTTCCGGCCTCAGCAGTCCCTCTTCGGTTTTATACTCTCCCCCAACAAGCTGCATTACCGCCTGGAAACTGGCTTTTGCCATAAAAATATATGACAGCATATAAACTGCAACATGCGGAACAAAAAGCCGGCTTTGCAGAGCAGGCGGAAGCTGTTGCGGCTCGGCGTTGAAGATAAAGCCCGCAGGGAAAAGAACCACCGCACCTAAAAAC
>CAZIKS010000170.1:0-8275 GCA_964539795.1 uncultured Pirellulales bacterium | reverse complement strand
GTACACAGTCTGCTGTATCGGGCGCGGAATTTGCTTCGCGCCGAACTCAAATGTGAGGCAGCTCTGAAGCATAAGGAGCGAAAATCATGACCTCTAAAGAAAACAATTTAGAAAAGAATATCTCGCGACTGGTCAAACTGACCGGCGATACTGATAAACCGAGCAGGACATTCAGCGATTCATTGGTAGAGAAGGCGCTTGGTGAACTCAAACAAGCCGGCACCAGCCGGAAGTGAGAGGACATGGGGGCTAAAATGAAAGTCAACTGGACAAAGGCATTGGCATGGGCGGCAACGATTATGATTGTCTGCGCTCTGGGGGTTGGCATTCTGGTTTCTAATACAAAGAGGGTAAGCAAAGAGCTTGGAAAGATTGCAGGCTTGACAGATAAGCCGATAAGCACACCCGTAGCATCAAAACTCGATTCTTCCAGTCGTGCTAAGATTGAATATACCGAAGTAGGTGACAAAACAGTAGTAGCTGGCCCCGAAGCAAAGCCCGCCGAGCCTTCGGTCACAAAAGCACCCGATGCTCAGGTAGCCAGGAACGTAACGGCAAATCAATTAGTACCTGTCTCTAAGGATGCAGCCACTGTAGAGAAACTGGAGGCACTGGGAAGCGCAAGAGAAATATCTGATTTGAAAGTGCAAACAGACATGCGACAGGTATCACAACAAATGCCTTCAGCGACAGATGCTTTTACAGCGGGGGAGTCAGATTCACGTTTAGTATCTCGTAGCGGCCGCGAAGCCGGTATTGGTGTGAAAAAGCAAAACGAACAGCTTCGCGGGGCAGAGATGATGAGTAAGGATATGTCTGGCCAAGCTGGGACCGCTCTAAAATTCTGCAGGATAGTTCCAGAACAACCTGTATTGTTAGGTGATTCTAAGCCGGAAGAATATAGACCCGGTTATCCGATGGCGCACGGCGGGACAGTACCGCCCAACGGTGAAGATGTTGATGCAATGTTTTTCAAAAATTACGGCGTCAATCCTTTTGTCGATACCGAGGACGACCACCTGTCAACCTTCGCCACCGACGTTGATACCGGCAGCTATACGGTTATTCGCAGGTATCTGCACGATGGCCACCTCCCCCCGGAAAAGGCAGTCCGGGTCGAAGAGTTTGTCAATTATTTCAAATACGGATATGCGGCCCCGCAGGAAGATGATTTTGCTGTTTATGCCGAGGCTTCTCCCTGGAAGTTCGGTGCCGGCCGAAAGAACTCTTTCCTCTTACGCCTGGGCCTAAAAGCAAAACAGGTCAGCGAAGAGAACCGAAAGCCAGCAATCCTGACATTTGTGGTTGACGTTTCCGGCTCGATGGGGCGCGAAAACAGGCTCGGGCTGGTTAAAAAGTCCCTGCGAATGCTGGTTGAAAAACTCAGACCCGAAGACCGGATAGGTATAGCGGTTTACGGAAGCCGGGGCAGAAAAGTGATGGATTATAAAGGGCTCAATGAAAAGGCTGAAATCCTGGCGGCCATCGACTCGCTCTGTCCCAGCGGCTCGACATACGCCGAGGAAGGAATACGAATCGGTTATGAAATGGCCGAAAGAGCATACAAAAAAGGGCATATCAATCGTGTTATACTCTGTTCGGATGGCGTGGCTAACGTCGGCCAAACCGGAGCCGACCAGATTCTCAAAGTTATCAAAAAGAGAGCTGAAAAAGGTATTACACTTTCCGCTATTGGTTTCGGGATGGGCAACTACAATGATGTGCTGATGGAAAGACTGGGTGACAAGGGCAACGGTTACTATGCGTATATCGATACCATCGCCGAGGCGAAACGGATTTTTGAAGATAATCTCACCGGGGCATTGCAGGTTGTGGCACGTGATGTCAAGATCCAGATTGATTTCAACCCGGAGGTTGTGCGGAGCTATCGGCTGCTGGGTTATGAGAACCGCGATGTGCCGGACGATAAGTTTCGAGACGATAAATACGACGGCGGAGAGATGGGGGCCGGTCATTCGGTGACCGCCCTTTACGAATTGAAGTTGTGGCCGGAGAAAAACGGAACCGTCGCCACAAGCTATGTCCGCTATAAAGACGCCGATACCTTCGCCGTCAGCGAATTCAAAAGCTCAATAGGTACGAGCGATATTAAGAAAAGCTTCGACGATTCGAACAGTGATTTCAAGCTGGCGGCAACCGTAGCCGAATTCGCAGAGATTCTGCGGAAAAGCTACTGGGCCAAAGGGGTAAAACTCAGTGACACCCTTGAGCACGCCGAGAGACTCACCACAGAGCGAAGCGGCGACACAGATATTACCGAACTTGTGGATTTGATATCAAAGACTAAACAACTGACCGAAAAGACCGATATTGAGCCTGTCGATGGCGAAGAGAGTGAAGATATCACATATTTGCAGCCGTAAGGCACATCAAAGACATTAAACATCAGGGCCTGCCTTTCGGCAGGCCTTTTTTTGTATCGTCTTAATATTTTTAACGCTTGTTCCATAAATGATTTAGATTGACATAGAGGGGTAATTTGAGTTATAATAAATTGCTTAAACTGTTGTTGAATATTTGCGGTTAACGACAGGGAAGTGAATATTACTCGTATCGAAAACTCGTCACAATAGCCTGTGATGAGATGATTAGAACATTACACGTCATTTTGCGAAGATGGAGAAAAAACGGTTATGAATCGTATGTTTGGAAAAAACGGATATTGCACATTGCTGTTAATTAGCTTGATTCTGCCGGTTTTTCAGGCATCTGTCCAGGCGGACTTTGTTGCAGAGGGTGTCAGGATTACAGCCCTGACCGAAGACGGCAAATCGACGGCGGCATCATGGGCATATCATGGGGACCTTGTGGCCTTTATATACAGAGAGTCGAACAATGATGGGCAGCTAAAAATTATGAATTCAGACGGGGCCAATATCGAAACCGTAACACCCATTGGAAATCCGTTTTTTGTGGAGTGGTCGTGGAGAGGTGATAAACTTGCATACGAGTTTTCGAACGATGATTCGGCCGAGAGCCAGGGTGGTGTTTACATCTATGATGTGACTACCAAAAAAACCCTTTCAGTCTCTGCCCCTTATCCCCGCAGCGCGATTGATGCGGTTCCGAATGAAGGTCCCAATTGGTCGCCGGATGATAAATATATAATTTACAAAGTCCGGTACGGCCCTTCTCGAACCCGTCAGCTTTGGGTGGCCGAAACGCGTTCCGGAAAGTTGCAGCGGCTTGTTCCAAATCGGATCGAGCCGAGGGAACATTCATGGAGTCCTTTTGTGCCATCGAGGCTCGCCATTCAGCTCAGGTCCAGCGGCAGCGGTTACGACATTGCGACCGTAGGTCCCGACAGCAGAAATTTTATTAATCTGACAGATATCGGCGCACAATCCGTACAAACATCCAGTCCGCGATGGAGTCCTGCGGGACAATGGGTCGCTTTCAACAACAGTATCGATATGACACAAACCGAGCGTGACACCAACCGCAAAGATGTCTGGATAGCACGGCCAGATGGCTCCGAAGCGCGAAACCTTACAAATGCAACCTCGCCGGCAACTGAAAGGCAGATTAGTTTTCGTAATCTCTACTGGTCGTGGGACGGCCGATGGATTCTCGCAGAAGCAAGACGCTTCGATAATCAGGGAAGCCCAATACCCACTTTTTATCTTGTTGACCCGATTAATGGTGGATACGAAGTGATATTGACCTCTGACCCTCAACAAACAAGTATTCACGATACTTATATGCGGATAAAATGGTCGTACGACAGTTCGAAGATTGCATTTGTTAACCTTCGCCACACAGTTCGAAACTGGGGGGCAACCCCGCAATTCGAAAAACCACTCTGGATTTTAAGCATTTATGATGTCGCTGAAAAAAGAGTCGATGACGTTCTTATTTACGATGAACAACTCGACAGCAAAAAAATCGTCACCGACTACAATAAGGAAAAAATCGAAGATATATCATGGTCGCCCGACGGCCGTTCGATGCTTCTTACAATAGGAGATATCATCAGCAGGGATGATGATATTTACCGACCTGACGTCTATCGACTGGATCTGCCCCAGCGATTCATCGGGGCCTCTTCATCGCAGCACATCGGCCCGCCTTTTGGACGAAAGACTGTAGCGGCGGTGCAGCCATCTGAACCCACCCCGCCGGATACACTATCATTGCAAGTACCGAAGCGCGCACAGGTCGACGAAAATGGATTTGTTACCGAGATAGTAGAACCTGTCCATATGACAACCGAAGAAGCCATCTCTTCACTTTCTGCCGAGTATGGTCAGTACATAACTGAAAACCCTACACGTAATATTCTACTGTTCAAAGGGCCGGCCGAGATATTAGCCTCGCTAAAAAGCGACTTAAAACTAATTGACACCCAGGCTCCTCATATTCTGGTTGACTTTCTCGCAGTTGAACTCTCTGACGAGGCAAATCGCAACCTCGGGCTGGACTGGACTTATACCGAGGGTCATTTCGGTTTCTTCCAGCCTTCAGGCCGTCCCATTCAGCAATTTGGAAATGTCGGAACCGAACCAGACTTCCGTAAAGGTTTTCCAAGTGGCGCATTGGACACTTTATATACGCTCCCCGGTGTGGGCCAGTCATTCTATCAGGGAGTTGGCACCCTGCCGCGTGAATTTTTCATAAGGCTTAATACGCTCGTTCAGGATGGTGACGGAACCATCCTGGCAAATCCCAGAACCGTCGCAATGAGCGGAAAAGAATCGTTGATTAATATCCGTAAAACGCTCAATTACTTTTTCAACGAAGGCTTCGATGTTTCGGGAAGGCCGATTGTAAAAAAGAGCGACATTTCTGCAGACACAGAAGGCAGAATCACACCCATACTCCTGCCGGATGGTAAAATCCACCTTGTGGTCGATGTTAAAGTCGGCACCTTCACATTTACACAGGATGCAGGCCTGCCCGAACTTACGACCAGACAATCCACAACTGAAGTTACCGTCACCGAAGGAGAAACTCTTGTACTCGGGGGACTGCGTCAGCAGGAGGCAAGCAATATCATAACAAAGGTACCGCTTCTGGGCGATATTCCGTTCCTCGGTTTTCTTTTCAGACGAGAAGAGACACAGGTTAGTCACAGCGTCCTGACGATTTTTATCACCCCGCAGGTCCTAAGGGCTGACAATCTTACTCCTGAATGGCCGCAAATAAACAAGGAAGACCATAAAATCGTTCCAATTATGCCGCAGTAAACCTAAATCGTCTAAACCCCGCAGTTCTGACCGGAACAAATCACATCTCTTAAGACACTATTGTTGCATATCCTCTGCGGATATGGTATAAGAACACACTGGAAACGATTGCTACAAATATATGGGATAGTATTGATGGAAACAACGGAATTAAAATCGGCAATATCACAGTTGCAGGCCCGGATTGCAAAGGTCCGGGACTGGCTTTGACTTGCCGACTAAAAAGTCTAAACTCCAAAAACTCGAAAGAAAAATGTCAAAAGCCGGCTTCTGGGATAATCCCGAGACGGCGCAGTCGGTGGTCTCCCGGTTAAGCGGCCTCAAATCGGTGATTGGGCCGGCCGAACAAATCCAGCAAAACGTTAAAGATTTAATCGAACTTTTCGAACTCGCAGAAGCCGAATCCGACAGGGAAACCCTCGGGCAGATAGAAAAAGACTTGGCGGCACTTGTAGAAAAGTGCGAGCAGATAGAACTGCAGGGACTGCTCTCCAGGGATGAAGATTCGAAGAACTGCTTTTTCAGTATTCACGCCGGAGCCGGTGGAACCGAAAGCTGCGACTGGGTGAATATGCTGCTTCGGATGTATTCGCGATATTTCGAGAGAAATAAATACCAGTTCAGAGAGCTTGATATTACCCCGGGCGAGGAGGCTGGTATTCGTTCGATAACGCTGTGGGTAAGCGGGCCGTTCGCATTCGGAAAACTCTCCTGCGAGGTTGGGGTGCATCGACTGGTCAGGATTAGCCCCTTCGATTCACAGAAAAGACGGCACACAAGCTTTGCCGCCGTGGACTGTGTCCCCGAATTCGATGACGATATCGATATCGAAATAAAAGATGACGACATTCGAGTGGATTTTTACAGGGCCAGCGGCGCTGGCGGCCAGCATGTAAACAAGGTAAGCTCAGCCGTCCGCATTACTCACAAACCAACCGGCATTGTCGTGCAGTGCCAGAACGAAAGAAGCCAGCACAAAAATAAAGCACAGGCGATGAAGGTGCTAAAAGCAAGATTGTATATGCAGCAGCAGCAAAAACGAGACGCCGAGACTGCAAAGCTATACAGCGACAAGGGGGAAATCGCATGGGGAAGTCAGATAAGAAGCTATGTTATGCAGCCTTACCAGTTGGTGAAAGACCATAGAACCGATTTTCAGACAGGCAACGTGACAGCCGTGCTGGATGGGGGAATTAACGGCTTTATCGAAAGCTATCTGCGATACAGAGCAAAAAAGAAAAACAAAAAATAAAGGGCCGGAAAGATGAAAGATATTATTACTGTCGAAATGAAAATGCGGAAGGTTGATTTTACCAAATGCCGGACGGAACTGCTGGCCGTGGGAGTTTTTGCTGAAGCTCAAAGGCTGGACCAACTGAACAGGGAACTGGACGGCAAACTTGATGGTGAGATTTCGCGGCTGTTCGAACTGGGCGACTTTAAGGCCAAAGAAGCAACAAGCGTAGTGCTCTACGGCAATGGCAGAATAGCCGCAAAAAGGCTGCTTCTGGTCGGCTTGGGTGAAAAGAAAAAGGCGACCCTCGATACCCTGCGCAAAGCAGCCGCTCATACCGCCAATAAGGCGATAACAATGAAAGTTGAGAATATCTCTCTGGCCCTCCATAAAGCCTTTGGGGGAAGGTTCGACCCGGAAACCACGGGACAGGTTACCGCTGAAGGTGCGTTTTACGGCAGCTATCGGTATGATGAATATATCACCGGCAGCGACGACGATGGCCGCCTGCCTTGTCTTAAAGTCGAGCTGGTTGATTGCGATTTGGTTAAAACTCGAAAGCTCGATAGAGGTCTCTTGAAAGGAGCCATCATCGGCAAAGCCCAAAGTTATGCCCGGACTATTTCGAATCGGCCCGGTAATGTGATTAATCCCCCGGCCCTTGCAGAAGAAGCAAAAAAAATGGCAAAGGCAACTGCCGGATTAAGCTGTACGGTTCTTGATGAAAAACAGTTGGCTGCAAAGGGTATGGGCGGAGTGCTGGCTGTCGGTTCGGGTTCGAAAACCGGGCCGAGATTTATTGTCTTGAAATACGAACCGGCCAATAAAAAAGCACAAAGGCTGCCCAAGATAGCTCTTGTAGGCAAAGCGATTACATTCGATTCCGGCGGATTAAGCATCAAGCCCGCGATTAATATGGACCATATGAAGCTGGATAAATCGGGGGGGATTGCGGTGCTGGCGACAATGAAAGCGGCTGCCCAGCTGAAACTGCCCTTGAATGTTTACGGGATAATTCCATCGGCGGAAAATATGCCCGGCGGCTCAAGCTATCGCCCGGGTGATATCATTACGACCTTCAGCGGCAAAACCGTCGAAGTCCAGAATACAGACGCTGAAGGAAGGATGGTATTATGTGACGGCCTAAGCTATGCCGTCAAACAGGGCTGCGATATTATTATCGATATTGCAACACTGACCGGTTCGTGTATGGTTGCCTTAGGCAGGTATATGGCGGGGCTGATGAGCAACGACGCTAAATTGGTAAAACACCTCCAGAAAGCCGCTGAGCAAAGCGGTGAAAAGGTATGGTATATGCCAAGCGGCGATGAGTACGCCGAAGAGATGAAAAGCAAAATCGCCGATTTGAAAAATACCGGCAGCAAATGGGGCGGAGCGTGTACAGCGGCGGCGTTTTTGAAGCAGTTTGTGGAAGAAAAAAAATGGGCGCATCTGGATATGGCTGGCGTGGATGTTTTCGAGTCGGACAAGAATTCGGGCGGCACAGGTTCCACAGGCTTCGGAGTTCGCCTGTTGATAACCTACCTGCTCAACGCCGCGAAAAAAAATTAAAACCGGAATATGACAGTTAAAGAAAGAACGCACAATGGGTAAAAAAGTTAAAACCGGTGTGGATACCGATAGGATTGAAAAAGCGGTTAAGGAGATACTGCTGGCCGTCGGCGAAGACATTCAGCGAGAGGGACTCAAAGATACTCCCGCAAGGGTCGCAAGGATGTACGCCGAACTCCTGTCAGGTATGCAGGAGGACCCGAAGCAGCATACCAGGAGTATCTTTACAGAAAAGTATGACGAAGTAGTTCTGCTGCGTGAC